>CAZSTM010000100.1:0-10262 GCA_964609635.1 uncultured Gemmatimonadales bacterium | reverse complement strand
GAAAAAGACAGACTTTTGAACAAGCTGCACGAGTTGAACAAACAGCTCGAAAGCCTGGCGATCACCGATGGGCTTACCCAGCTGTACAACCACCGGTTTTTCATGGAATCGCTCAACCGGGAGTTCAATCGGTCGCAGCGCAGGGGCGGGTCCCTGGCCTGCCTGATGGCCGACATCGACGATTTCAAGAAGTTCAACGACAATTACGGTCATCAGAAGGGAGATGAAATCCTCTTCCTGGTAGCCAGTGTGTTACAAAGCTCTCGACGCGGCACGGATGTTGTGGCACGTTACGGCGGGGAGGAATTTGCGCTTCTGTTGCCCGATACGGACATCAAACAGGCTGTCAAACTGGCGGATAAGCTGCGTAAAAAAGTTGAGCAGACAACAATCAAAGCCGCTGAGAGTAAGAAACTCAACCTTACTATCAGCATCGGGGCGTTTGCCTTCGAGAATGAAAACCTCAAGAGCCATGAGGAACTGCTGAGAAAGGTGGACCAGGCGCTCTACCTGGCCAAGAGTAAGGGGAAAAACCAGGTTTGCACCTTGGATTGAGCGTAAGCAATCGGTTGAGCTGTCATGGAGCTTCCTGAGGGTTTAACCAAAAAGGGGAGGTATTGTAAAACCCGTGCAGATCAGCCCGGGGTGTTTTTTTGCAGTTGTTCCAGGGTCGCCACCAGGGGAGGAAGTATTTCTCCGCTTTTGCCTTTGAGCAGGATATCGGCCGATTCGGTAATCATGCCGGGCTGCGGATTGATCTCGATATAGCGAGCCCCGGCTCGGTGAGCCACCACAGGCAGCGAGGCCGCCGGCTGCACCATCCCGGAAGTACCCACCACCAGAATCACATCACAGTTTTCCGCCGAGAGGAAAGCCTCTTGCACTGGCTTTTCGGGTAGCTGCTCGCCGAACCAGACAACATCCGGCCTCAGGAAAGAACCGCAAGCTTCGCAGCGCGGCGGGATTTCACCCTCATAGTCATCATCGGACCAGTTTTCGTACACCTGGCTGCAATGGCCGGAGCACTTGACCCGGGTAATGCTGCCGTGCAGTTCGATCACGCGTCGGCTGCCCGCGCGCCGGTGCAGTCCATCGACGTTCTGAGTGATCAGGGTCATGCGCGAAACCAGGTCCTCAAGTCGGACCAGGGCCAGGTGACCCGGGTTGGGCCTGGCCTGGTAAACCTTCTTCCGCCGCCAGGCGTACCATTCCCATACCATCTTGGGATCCTGCCGGAAGCCTTCCACCGAGGCCAGTTGCCGGGGATCGTATTTGGCCCACAAACCCTCGCCGGGATCCCGAAAAGTCGGGATACCGCTTTCCCGGCTCACTCCTGCCCCGGTTGAGACTACCAGGTGACGGCACTCGGCGATCCAGGTTGCCGACTGCCGGAGAAGTTTTTCGTTTTCGTCTGCCTTGTCCATTCAAACTTCCGAACTTCAAGGGTGGTTCAGTCGGGTGCCGCGAGTATCAGACCATGATCGGCCGGGGTATGAAAGTTAGAATAAAGATCAGGATAGTGGCTGCACCCAACAATCTGCGTTTCCTATCGAGCGGAATCTGCTCATCGATTATCGGCGGGTGCTGAACGCGGATAAAGATCAGGATCAGTAAAGCCCAGAAAATCCAGCCTTGCCAGAACACTCCCATCACCAACATCAACAGAAAAAAGCTGTACGCCATGTGCTTGTGCAGTCGGCCGAACAGGGCATAAGCGATGTGGCCTCCGTCGAGCTGTCCGATAGGCATCAGGTTCATGGCCGTAACGAAGAAACCGATCCAGCCGGCAAAAGCCACCGAGGACATCTGCAACAGTTGTCCCTCGGCCGGCGGGCCCAGGACCAGGCGGCTCAGCCAGTTATACAGTAGTGAATTGCCGGTAATGAAATACTGTGGGGCCGCATCTACCCAGCCGGAGGACATAAGGCCGATAATCACCAGAGGCAGGCTTACCACAAAGCCCGCGATGGGCCCGGCAGTACCCACATCCAGCAGGGTGCGACGGCTGAACATCGGGGAGCGCATTTTGATCAGAGCTCCGCCCGTGCCGAAAATAAACGGCGGCGGTAGAGGGATGAAAAATGGCAGCGAGACATCCATACCGTGATGGCGGGCGGCAAAGTAGTGCCCCAGCTCGTGGATCAGCAGAATCAGCATAATCGATGCCGAGAAGGGGATTCCCAGCAACAGTTCGCCGGGGAAAGTAAGGGGATCGCCGCCTTCTCTCAAGCTGCCCACCAGCAGAGTGGTCAAAATGGTGGCCAGAAACAGCAGCCCATGCAGCTTCCAGCTCTGCGGCCGCCGGGCGCCGACCGTGGCACTGATGGTCAGAAAAGTCTCATTCCCCACTTTCTCGAAACTGTAGCGCCCCGGGAACGAGTCCAGTGAACGCGCCAGCGTATCCTCCATCCCCTTGAACCTCGGGGACAACCGCCCCCGGATCACCTGTTCGCTACGAAAGTCCAGCAGGCGGTAACTGTTGAAAAGCACGCCGAGACGGGTTTCCAGTTCCTGGCGGGGGTCGGCGAAGTAACGGTAGAAGCTCAAGGGTGATTTCCCTTTTTTGGAAGTGGATTTTTACTTTAAGATATAGAAATAAAGATAGTTACGATATCAGGCTTTGTCAAGCCGGGGGAGGAGGTATTTCAAGCTAAAAGCCCTCTTGAAGACGCACCGATACTTTTAAAAATCCAGCGAATTTGTTCTTAACCTGGTAAGCTTGAAAAGGGTTTCCTTTTTTTGCCCGGTCGTGGCACAAAAGTTGCCAAAAGTATAGCAAGAGGTAGCAAAAGGTTAACATTTGATGAGGTAAAACCGCCTTTAAAGGTTAAAATAGGATAAAATTCTTGACAAACGGCTAAAAAAAACCCTCGCTAACTTGACAAACTCCAAAAATTTGTGATATACTTCTGTCGAATCAGGCAAGCGGCGAAGTGGCTTGCAATAACTCTTTTTTCTTGGAGCCTAAATGATCTTCAAGAAAGCCAGCACCAAGACTGTGGGAGTGGACCTGGGTAGTTACTCGATCAAGATGGTCGAGATGGACCTCTCCGGCAAGGAGCCGATGCTGACCAATTACGGTATTACCGAGTTGCAGCCGGAGGCGATCAAAGGCGGCCAGGTAGTCGAGCGCCAGGCCGTGCTCGAGGCCATCGGAATGCTGTTCGAAACCTGCCAGGTGGTCAATCGCCAGGTTTGTATAGCCCTTAATGGAACGGATGTGATTATCAAGACCATCCAGACCGATCGTATGAGCCGCGAGGAACTGGAGAAGAACATCACCTGGGAGGCCGAGCAGCATGTCCCCTTCCCCTTGAACGAAATATCCCTTGACTTCCAGCTGCTCGATCCGGAAGGGGATGATCCCCATATGGATGTCCTGCTGGTGGCGGCCAAGCAGGAACTGATCGAAGAAAGACTGTCCCTGTTCGAGGAAGCCGGCTGTGATGTGCTGGTGATGGATGTCGATACATTCGCCCTGATGAACGCTCTCGAAGTAAACTACGAAGTCCCCTCCTCGGGTTGTGACTGTGTGGTGCATTTCGGCCACGAAAGCACGCAGCTGGGATTGATTAAAAACAGCCTGCCGATACTGACACGCCACTTGCCCGTGGGAGGTAAGAACCTGGTCGAGACCATTCAGGGGCAGTTGGGAATTTCCGAGGATGAGGCCTACCTGGCGCTGATGGGCGAACAGGGAGAAGAATCCTCTTCCGAAAACCCTCCGACGGATATTACACCGTTTCTGCCGATATTACTGGAGGAGGTGGTCACCGGGGTTAACCGTGCGGCCGCCTTTCTCGAAAGCACCGCCGAAGGCGGGATCATCGAGCGGATTTTTCTCAGCGGAGGATGTGCCAACATCCAGAACCTGCATGCCCAATTCGAGGAGCAGGTGGGGATACCCTCGCAGATCGGCAACCCGCTGAGCAAAATACCCTTCAAGGAGGAATTATTCCAGGCGGAACCGGTGGAGAAAGTGGCTCCGGCTCTGATGCTGGCTATCGGTCTGGGCTTGCATACGCCTTAAAAACCATGAACTCAATTTGGAATAACCTTTCCAACTAGTATCGAAACCGATACCGATATGCTAAAGATCAACCTGCTGCCGCCCGAAAAGCGGAAAAAAATCAAAAAGGTAAAGCCGTCCAAGAAAAAGGCCGGCGCTATGCCTAAATTCAAGCTGGATCTCAAGTTCGATCCCTGGGTGGTATTCCCGGTGGGGGGAGCGGTGATTCTGCTGTTGTTGATAGCCGCATCTTTTTTCTGGCTCGGTCACCTGGAAAAAAACGTTATCGCTCGAAGAGACTCTACTCGGATCGAACTCAACCGGCTGAAACAGGTCATTACCAAGATAAACCAGTTAAAAACCCAGACCAGTGAAGTGCGAAACCGGATGGAAGTAATCCTCAAAGTGGACCGGAACCGCTTTCTCTGGCCCAGGATTCTCGATGAAATAAGCGGAGCATTGCCTCAACATACCTGGCTGGAGAGTATCTCCGAAACCTCTCCTTTTCCGCTGTTGATCCTTCGTCTGGAAGGGACAACGATGACTAACCTGAGCTTGAGCAGATTCTTGAGAAACCTGGAACGCACAAAGCTGCTCACTGATGTCAAGCTGGTCAGTTCGGTGGAACGCCGTCACGGGAGTTACGAAACCCATTATTACATTATTGAATGCGCATGTGAGCTGAACGAGGCCCCAGATACCACCACCGCCGGTGCCACCGCCGCGCGCTAGGCCTCCAAGATACGGCGCCCGGGGCGAAGGCTCCCAAAAAATTCAACTGCCAACGAGGTCGTGATGACAGCAAAAAACCTGCTAAAGTTTTGTTCCCGCCTGACGGCCGCAGCAGCGATAGTCTGGTTCGCGGCCTGCGAGAACGAACATAACCTGAATGTCGGTAACCTGGTCACCGTGGACGGCTATGTTTTCCGCTCCCGTACTGAGCGGGTGGGTGTCCCCGATATTGCGGTGGTCCTCGAAAAATCCGAGGAAAGCTCCTCTCCCAGTGTTATTCCGGACATCTTTGTCCGTACCGATGAGAAAGGCCACTGGCAGACCAGGTTCACTCTGAGCTACCCCGACGGGGGCGGAGTGCTTGATATCACTCCCCAGTATGTCGAGGAAAGCGTGCGGATTGTGATGTTCAGTTCCGAGTCGCGAGTGTACGACCTGGGGTCCGGTTTCACTTTCCAGGCGGGTAAGACTTATAAAGTCTGGGATGTTTTCCTGGAGGATTTTGTCGAGATGGAATCAGCCGAGTGATCGAGCTGAAGTTACGCTTTGGGCTGAAGTAGTTGGACCGGTCCAGGAAAAACTTAAGATTAATTATCAACGAGGAACAGGCAGAATGGCCATCGACACCAGCGATCCGAAAGTCCAGAAATCTCTGTTAATAATATTGGTTCTCTGTGGACTGGGCTACGGATACTATTCATATATTTTCAAGCCGAAAGTGGAGGAAATCGGTAAGGCTTCGGCTGAATTGCTGAATGTGGAATCAGAGGTGGCTACCGCCCGGATTATTGCGCAGGCCTCGGACACCACGGATTTACGTCTGGAACTGGTGCGCCGCACTGAAGAACTCGAGCTGATCAAGTCGCTGCTTCCGACCAGTGAGAATCTCTCAGAGTTGCTGGAACAGGTGACCCATGTGGCCGACCGCTCGGGAGTAAAGCCCGCCCTTTTCGAGCCCGCTGCTCCAATCCAGCACGAGATGTACCAGGAACGTCCCTACCGGGTCACCTTGCGGGGAGGCTTCCATGAAACCGCGAAGTTTCTCTCGGAAGTAGCCAGTCTGCCGCGTATCATTAAACCGACCGGGGTGAGTATGGTGCGCAAAAAGCGCAAGGGCGAGGGTGAGTTAGAGGACAAAAGCTTGACCGCCCAAATGACCCTGACCACCTATCTGCTGGTACAATCGTCGGCAAAAACCGAACAAAAAGATAAAAAGAGGCAATAAAATGATCCGTCTAAGCGCCATTGCAAAGTTGATACCGGCCGCGGTGCTGATGCTCGCGGTACTCGGCAGGCTGGCGGCACAGGATCAGTCAGACCGGTCTCCGGATAAGAAAGCCGAAGCCAATTCCACCGCCGGCGCGGAAGTAACCGATTCAACCTCCGGCCTGCCGGGCGCGGACAGCTCGCTGATCCTGGACAAAAAGCTCTCCGCAGAGGATTACATGGAAAGCCGCGAGAAGTTTTCCTATCCCCACACTCGCAGAGAGGATCCTTTCGAGTTACCGTTTGAGGAACAAGAACCTGGCAAGGAAGCGGCCCCCACGCTCAACGAGATCGAGCTCACCGGAGTGCTGTTCAGCCCGGACGGCCGCAGTGTAGCGATTATGAGCACGGTGGCGGGAAAAGGAGGAGGTGAGGGGGGAGCAGCGAAAGCCGGCGCCAGCTTTCTGGTACGGGCGGGTGATATGATCGGCAAGGCAAAAGTGGTGATGATCGAGGCAAAACAAATTCGTCTAAGGATAGTAGAATACGGCATAGTACGCAATATAGTCAAAGAACTGAAACCCCTCGTGGAGGAGAAAGATGGTTAACCCTCTAAATAAGCCCTCGGGCTTGGCCGTCAGGCCGGCAAGAGCCGGTCCGACTACGATGAAACCACCGGCTCTCCATCTTGGCTCAGTCAGGTGGATATGCCTTGTCCTGGCACTGCTGATGCTGACTCCCGGTTTGTCTCTCCCTGAGAATCCGGAGTTTCGTGAGTCCGCCCGCCGTATCAGCGTGGATTTTCACGATGCGGATATCAGGTCGATCCTGATGGCTTTTTCCGAGTTCAGCGGTGTGAGCATCATCGCCAGCCAGAATGTCCAGGGCAGGATTACCGCGCGCATTGCCAACACCCCCTGGGACCGGGCCTTCTATACCCTGCTGGTAAACAACGGACTGGCGGTCCGCGAACAGGACGGAATCCTTACCGTGGATACCATAGAAAATATCCGGGCCACCGAAAAGTTGGAGGATCTGTATACCCATATTTTCCGCCTCAACTTCCTGAAAGGCCGGGAACTGGCTCAAACGCTGAGCGCCCTGCTGAGTGAAAGGGGCAAGCTGGAAGCGGACGAGGGAAGCAATTCCCTGATGGTCATCGACATCCAGGACCGCATCGAAAAAATCGGGGAGGTGATCGCGGAACTGGACCGGGAGATCCGTCAGGTGGAGATCAGGGTACAGCTCAGTTTTATCAACAACCGCGAACTCAAGGAACTGGGTATCGACTGGCGGGCTCACAACCTCAGCAATCCACTGACCGATACCCGCTTCGATGCGAGTGTCTCCGGCAGTGGACTGGTGGCTGATCCTACTACCAGTTTTTCGGTGGGAACCGTGCGTAAAGGGGTAAACCTCGCCGCGGTGCTCAACACACTCGAGACCATGAACAAGGCTCGCACTGTGGCCAAACCGGTAATTACCACTTTGAACAACCTTCAGGCCAGGGTCCTGGTAGGTGAGCGAACCCCCCTGCGGGTAGTGGATTACGGCGCGGTGGGTGTGGGGACTCAAGCCCCGCAGGCTATGACTCAGATGGTGGAAACCGGGGTCAAGCTGCAAGTCACTCCCCAGATTACCGAAAACAATAAGATACTGGTCCAGATACTGGCCGAGAACTCCACCGCCGAAACCGGGCCGGAGGGTGTTTACTTCAAGACCCAGGAAGCCAGCACCCGTCTGCTTCTGGATGACGGGGCCACGGGGGTGATAGCCGGACTAACTGTCAAAAGCGACTCCAAGGTTAAAACCGGAGTGCCCTTGGTGAGCAGTATTCCGGTGCTGGGCCGCCTTTTCAGCTACAACAAGGATCTTTCCGAAGATGAAGAACTGGTGATCATCATCACCACTCGTATCATCGCTCCCACCGGAACGGAGCTTTCACCGCCGACCGATGAGTCGCAGAGACCGGGGGTGAAATAATGGGGAATGGAATGAGCAAACCGTTGCTGGCCCTTTTACTCAGCCTGGCGGTGGTTCTGGCTGCAGCTTGCGATGAGGACAAAACGCCCACCAGCGCTTCCTCGGCTCCGGCCAGTTTGAAATATATCTCCGGCAGTGAGCAATCCGGCCTGCAGCTCACGACTCTGGCCCAGCCTTTGGTGGTCCAGGTTCTGGATTACGACGGCGACCCGGTGGCGGCCCACCAGGTGGTCTTCGAGGTCGTCTCGCTCAACGGCACTCTGGCGGGCAACGGCCTGGAAACGCAGACGGTGTTCACCAACGCCAACGGGATGACTTCGGTATATCTGGTGCTGGGCGACTCTGTCGGCATCGACTCGGTTGAGGCCTCGGCGGTTGACGCTTCCAACCAGTCTCTTAACGGCTCGCCGGTCCTTTTCACCGCCACCGTGGATAGCAGCAGTACCGGCGGGGGCGGTACCACGACCCCCGGGGATACTACTTCGCAGGATCTTGAACCCACGCTCCCCGAGCCGGACCGCATTGACTTGGTTTCCGGCGGTGGGCAGACAGGGGAAGTTTCCTCGATTCTTCCGCTGCCGTTGGCGGTTCGGGTCTATAACGATGCAAACAGCCCTCTGGCCGGAGTAGATGTCATTTTTACAGTGACCCAGGGATTCGGCATTATCAATAAAGAAGGTAGTTTGCCGCAATATAATATGATAATTATAACCACGGATGAAAGCGGTGTGGCGGCTGTCACCTATATGCTGGGCCCCGGGCCGGACCTCGACAACCAGGTAGTGGCCGAGATCAGGCGGATCGACGGCACCCAGGACAGCGTTGTCTTCTATGCCGAGGCCCAGCCCCAGTCGGACATGGCCAACAGCCTGGTTATCATGTCCGGGGATGACCAGGGGCCCTATGTGGTGAATTCAATGCTGCCGCTGCCCTTGGTGGTAGGCGTATTCGATAGCCGGCGCACGGATTTGAATCCGCTGGGTATGCCGATACCCAATTTCCCTGTGCTCTTTCAGGCGTTCAGCCCGAGCGGCGATGCATCGGTCCTGGCCCAAGAAAGCGACGGCCCCGGCGGAACCGGCCGGTTGACAGCGACTACCGACGAGGACGGACTGGCCGCGGTGCGCCTGACCGTGGGCACCAGGACAGGCGCTCCGGATGACTCGGACTTATGGGCTGACAATAACCACGTGGTCGCCGTGGCGGTGTACGCAGACGGCACCCAGGACAGCGTGCTGTTCTATGCCACAGCCATGCCGGGAGCACCTGCGAACATTGTCGAAGCCAGCGGAACCGATCTCAGCGGAATCGCCGGGGAATCCCTGGCAGGCATAAGTGTGATAGTTACCGACAGTTACGACAACTCCAACGCCGGCGTGCCGGTAGGCTTCGTTATCGACGAGTCCCCGGGCGGCGGCTCCCTTTCACAATCCTCGGTAAGTACCGACATCTACGGTTATGCTACCAGCGGCCTCAGCCGGCTGAGCACGACTATCGGTACCATGACAGTCTCGGCTGTCAACGGGGAGTTGAGCGGCTCACCGGTAACTTTTACCATCACCGTCCTCCCGGATGAGGCGGACAGAATATTGAAAGCCGGCGGCGACAACCAGCAAGGAACGGTGGGCACGGCTTTCAGCAGCGGTGTCAAAGTGATGATCCTGGACCAGTACAACAACCCGAGGGGAGGCGATCTGGTAACCTTCACGGTTACCGGCGGGTCCGCCTCGCTGTCCGACATGATCAAGGCAACCGGCTCCGACGGTACGGCCGAGACCACTGTCACCCCTTACTCAACCTCTGTCACCATATCAGCCGGTGCGGTTATCCAGGGCGTCACCCGGACAGTTACTTTCAGCCTCACCGCGGAAGAAGAATCGGAATAGGAGTAAGTAAAGCAGGACTGGTATTATTTTAAAATTTAAAAGGACGGCCCGGCTTGAAAAAAGCTTGCCGTCCTTTTTTATGGGACAGAGCCCAACAGGCCGGTGGAGCCAGATGAGGAAACAGGGGGAAAAGCGGTAAAATAAATCTCCCGGGTTAAAACATCGAGCTTTCCAGGGTCAAATCGAATGACCAGTTAAAAAGCTCCAGTTTTCGGGGCTTGGACGGTTCGGTAATTTCCATGGTTTCCATGTCCTCGTAGTAGCCGTACAAGGTCGATTGAATAACACTGCCCTTGACCCTGCCTCCCAGGCGGGGCTCCAGAACATCAAAGCGTATCTTTCCACCTCCAGCCGAATGTCTGGAGGAATAAACCAGCATAACAGCCTCGCTCAGCTTGTGGCCGACAACAGGATGATATTCCAACCAGACAGTCCTCTGACCGCCG
>CAZSTM010000099.1:0-10318 GCA_964609635.1 uncultured Gemmatimonadales bacterium | reverse complement strand
AATCTCAATCATTTTGATAAAATAGCAAGGCCTGTTTTTTACCGTCTCTCCGGATCGACCAGCTCCCTGAAAAACTTGAGGTACTGCCGAAGCCAGCCGGGCCGGGCTCCAGGCTTATCCGCAAGAGATTCAGGCGGGTAGTCGGAGAAATATACCACTTTGCCGCGGCCGAGGCCTTTTACGGCTATCCGGACTTGTCTTTCCGCACCCAGGCTGATAGTCATCCACTCTGAATCGGTTTCGACAAAGCGGCGGCCTTGGCTATCGGTTTTAAGATCGATCCCCGGCGGCAGAGCACTCAGCAGAAGTTTTTCATCCTCCTGAGGGAAATACACCAGCGTGCCGCCTTCGGCGGCATAATCCAGAAGATTCCGGTAATAAGCCCTGGCATCTGCATCATTGCGGTCAAGTGCTTGTTTATCGACAATGATTGCCTTGAAAATTCCGAGGTCTCCCGCCGTGTAGAGGTTTGGAATCTGGTGGAAATAAAGCCCGGCGCGGTTGAGGATAGGACCCAGCCTGCTCTGCGAGGGGCGCAGGGTCCCGACAACCCCCACCTCAGGCGGGGCCGCCCTCCAGATCGTCTCTTCGGCCATCAGGAAAGGCCCTAGCACGTGGTAATTATTGTCGTGACGGTGTGCTTCGAGCCAGCGATTCATGTTGACCCTGGCGGGGCTTCCCTGGCAGGCGTCCGAAAGGTAGGGATAGTTGAACGCCCCCAGCCTGATCCGCTGCTGCAGGCCGTTATATCCCCTCCGGGCCGAGCTCAGGAAAGGCTCCTCGGGCAAGACACCCTCTTCCATCAGTCTGACCATCGAATATACGAACATGCTGGTGGAGGTTGTCTCCAGCCACATGCCGGGATAATCGAGCTTGTCGGTAATCAGAGCCCAGAGTCCGGTTTCCGGGTCCTGGGTCCGCACTATTCCGCTGAAAAAGCCGCGCACAATCTCAACCAGTTTCTTTCTCTTTATATGGTCTTTCGGCAGCCGGGGCATCAGCTCCGCGAAAGCCAGGGCCACCCAGCCGTTGCCCCTGCCCCACTTGCTGTCGCAGACTCCGCTGGGCCGGGATTCGGAGCAGAAATAGGCCTTGCGGTCCAGGTCGATGGCCTGAAAATAAAGGCTGTCAGCCGGGTCCAGCATATAATCGGTGAACCTGATCATCTGGGTTGCAGATTCATCCAGCAGCGCCATATCTCCGGTCTCTTCCCATGCATGGCCCCTGAGCTGGACCTTGAAATAAGTGAAATCCACGATGGCCTCTCTGCCGCCCCAGGTCCAGGGGCTCCAGAGAGTACCCGGAGCAAGGGATCTGTCCACCGTCAGACTCTGCTGCCAGAGCTCTTCGGCCATCTCCAGGTATATCCTGTCTCCGGTGATCTTATAGAGACGGTGGGCGGGGGCCATCAGGGAATAGATGTCCACAAAGTTGGTGCCGGGCTGCATATTGCCTTTGAAGGGGCGGGTGTCCCATCTGCTTATCAGGCGCGATTGGAAAAAAGAGGCGAGGTAATCGATAATTTCCTGATCCTTGTTCCTGTCGTAAACGTCGAGCATCCCGCTCAGGAGCAAGGCGGTACGATAATTAGGCCCGACCCGGCCGGCATCGGGGTAATAGCGTTTCATCTGAGCTTCAACCAGTTCCTCGGCCCAGCGCATGGTCGAAGCGGGCCCCACCTCCACCCGGCAGGCGTCATGGTCGGCGGCGCCGTTCGCATCGGTTACCCAGACAGTGGCCCGGTACACTCCATCCCGGCGATATTTGTGTTCCGGGGCGGGCTTGGTGCTCTGAGTGCCGTCCCCGAAATCCCATTTGTAAGCCAAACGGCCTTCAGCGCCGCCGGCGACATCAGCTTCAAAACGAACCGGCCGGCCGGCAGGGCCACGAGCGGGAGAGGCTTTCGCAGCGACCAGAGGAAGGTCTTTGCCGGCCGCTTTTCTTTTCATGTACTCTACCACGTTCTCGAAAAGTAGAACCGCTTGCTCCAGGGGGTGGGGCACGATCTCCGCTTTGCCCGCATGATAACGGTCGATGATCGACTGGCAGACCAGGATGTGTCCGCCGCCGTAGCCGGCCTCGAAAATACTTCCCACCGTACATTCCAGCTTCTCCAGCCTGGCGTCCATATAGGGGTGGCGGGGGTCCTTGGAGACCAGGATGCGCCATTCGGGAGCGGTGTAGATAGTCCTTGAAATCTCTTCCATCCCGGCCAGGTAGCTCAGCCGGTGGGGAATATTGAAAATCGCATGGTCGGGCCGCTCGATCCGCTCGCTGAAATCTACATTGCCCCAGCCCGAGGGATCCTCGCTGTCGAAACGGATTTCATAAGGCATGAACTTTGAGCGGTAGTTTTGGTCTCTGAGGCCGAATACCAGCAGGCAGCCGCCTTTTTCTACATAATCGAGGACATCCCGGTAATTCTCGGCAATTCCGGCATCATTGCCGGAGTAAGCCCCGGGAGCCGCGATCACCAGATCGTATTTACTTAAGCCTTCAGGCGTTACTGCTTCGATAACCTCGAAAGGCTCTCCCATTCGCGGCAGTGCCTCATCGACCTGTTGAGAGGGGCTTTCCGTGCCGATAAGCCCGATGCGGGGGCGGGAATCCTGCTTTCCGGCACACCCTGAGTACGGTAAAAGGCAAGCCGACACTGCCAGAACGAAAAAGGCAAACCTGAAGAAAAAAATCGTGGTCCGGCACATGGCTCCCCCTTGAGAAAAAATGCAGCGCCCACATTCTTGAGGTCTTCCATGAGGGTCGAAAGAAGGCTTGAAGATCGATGAAAAACAGCGATTCATTCTGCTGTTTTAAAGCTGAACACCGGGCTCCATTCGCCCCAGATTTCGCGGCTGTCTTTGGCTTTCACCCGCCAGTAATAAGTGGTATCCCGGTTGAGCCAGCCCTGAGGCAGCTTCCACCGCGGTTCGGCCGACCCGGTTTCGGTATAAAGGGATGTAGAGACAGCCCAGCGGCACTTAGGATCGAGCGATACGCTGATATGGTAATCGGCTATCCTGTCTTTTTTGTCCGGGTCTTTGGAGGCGGCCCATTTAAACTGGGGGGCCGGGTCATTCACCGTGGAGCCGTCCGCCGGATAGGAGGCTTTCTGCGGCGGCAGCGGTGGGTGGTTGTCTTCGAGCTCGCGCCAGATATGGGTGATTTTCACCTTGTGGGGACCGGGAGTCTCATCGCGGTAGCGGATGATATTTTTTCCCAGCGACAGGGCCGGCAGCGAGTTGGGAGCGCACTGGATGTCGGCGGCCATCTCGAGAGATTCTATTCCGGTCTGGGTGGGCGGGTCGTTGTTTTCGTTGGCGTAGAACTGAAAACGCACCGTGTAGTTGTGCGCCCCTCGCTCCCCGCTCGGGTAGAGCTGTTCATCGAGGTTAAGGTCCAGGTCCATACCGCCGGTGTCACCCTCCGGCGCCTCCCAGACTTTTTTACGGTCGCCGCCGCGCGGATCGTTGCCGGCCCATACCCCGATACGGTCCCACTCGGTGGACGCGCCCCGGTAAACCTTGGCTTTCAGGCTGCCGCCCAGAATAGTATAAGGCGTTCTGATGGTAAACATGGCGAAACTGGGAACATCGTACACGCCCCCCTGTTTATGCTTCACGTGAATAGCGGGCTGGATACCGTCCTCGGAGGAAAACACCGTAAAATAATCGGCCACGATCTCCGGGCATTCACTGCTGAGGTATGAGCGTGCCTGGTCGCTGGTCAGGTCGGGTTTCCAGATAATCCGGCCGTCCCCGTACCGGATGGGTTTCCTCCACGGTCTGGGGTCTCTTTGGTAATTGGCGTTGTGCCTTTTCGAGTCGTAAAATTTTGAGCCGCCTTTCCAGTTACGGATCAAGGTCTCGTTCGGGCGGATGGTCATTGCCATGGTGTGAGGCTCGTAAGTGAAATAGTCATAGTATTTCTGAACGTAACAGTGGTCTTCGCCGAAAAAATAGCGGTTGCCCCGCTGACGTTTGCCGTCCTGGTACTCATAGGCGTTGCCACCCTCGACATCGGTATAGACCACGCGGTGGGCCACGGTACGGCCGGAAAATTCGGTCAAATGGGCGTTTTCCTGCTTACCCCCGCTGATCTTCTGGTCCGCCCACAATTGTTCAATCGAGGCCACAGCCCGGTTGTCGTCCATCAGGTAGTAGATTTCTATATCGCTGTCGAGCATATGCCAGGCGTTATTATACCGGAACTCGTTAACCGTATGTTTCCAGACTTCCCAGACCCGGGCTTTCATGCCGAGGGCCCGGGCGAGGGCCACCGAGGAGGCGGCATGGAAAGCGCAGTTTGCATAGCCGTAAACGTTGAAAAAGACCACCGGGTTGAGTGTTTCCCTGTCGCCCGGCGGGCTGAGATGTTGCGAGTTGGTGCGCACAAAATTGAAAATGGCAAAGGAGCGCTCCTCATCGGTGGCGCAGCCCCGGGTGGCTTCCCGGGCGATAGATTCGACATCGAACCAGTCGTATTTCCCGTTCACCGTTATGCGTGGATTGACCAGCGGCCTCTCGCCCAGGTTCTCGATGATAATAGTCTCGTTGACCGGTTCTCTAAAACCGCCGACCTCGATTTCGTAGGTGTAGTCGTTTGCCGTGACAATCCGGGTGTGTTCTTTACCGGCGGTAATTCCCGGTAAGGAAAACAAAAAAACCGCCAGAATTGTCAAAGAAAAACCGGACTTAGCCATAGTAATCCACCTTTGGTTAGGTTAAATGCTCTGGACAGATCCTTTACCGTCACGGGGCGCTGCCCGCTAATTTATATACTCCATCACCGAATGTATCTTAATCGTCAAAAACCAGTTCTGCAAGGTATACCTGCCTGGTACCGTCATCAACCGAATCGAAGCAGATCTTGTCGCCTCGGCGGTTGAAACGGGGGTGCAAATCGCAGCGTGAGGGACCGGTAAAATTATCGGGTGGATCGTTGAATCTGCCGAGCCTGAGGAGCGCATCGTTTTCCATATTCAGCAGCAACAAAGTTCTCTTGTGGTGTGCATCCGGGTAGGAATCCGTAGCCATCCATCGTCCGCCCGGGGAAAATACCCCGTGCCCGTCGTGCATCAGAATCCCCTCTCCAATTACTCTGAAATCTTTGTCATGGCTCTCGGTATCCGTAAACAGGAGATGGCTCCACGGCCTAACCCCTCGATAGAGGGTGACTACCATAAGTCTGTCGGCGGAAAGCCAGTCGAAATGCGAGGCGCTCCAGTGGTAGGGCAGCACACAGCGCAATTCCGACCCGTCCAGATTTACCGTGTAGGCGGCAGTTACCCAGCCGCTGCCGCCGGTTCTCGGGGACCTGCCCAGGAAAAACACCCGGGTATCATCGGGGTTTATAAGGGTATGGTTCATCCAGAGCAGGCGGGTTGATTCCTGCTGCGGGGGAGGATTCAGCCGGAAGATATCTGCATAGGAAACGATCAATTTCGATTCGCCTGTCAGCAGATCGACATAATAAAGTCCGTCATCCTCCGGGTATTTTTCCTCCATCCGGGGATCGTCCCCATCTCCCGCATACCCATACCCGGGGCGGGTAATATGAAGTCTGGCAAAGTTGAGACTCACCGCTTTGGTGCCGTCGTGGGAAACCGCGCTCACGGCACGGCCGATAACCTTCACTTCTTTTCCGGTATGCGCGTTCAGAATCACGGAAACAAACTTGCCGTTTCGGAAATCATTGTAGATGATCAGGGAATCCGGCGCCGTACCGAGCCACTGCTGCATTGCCCCCTGCTGAAAATTCCAGGCACGGGTTTCTGCGAGGGGTAAGAACTCACCGGTCTCGAGATCGACCATTCCCAGGGTCGCCGGTTCATGGGCTTTCGGATTGTGATTTTCTATATCCGTCTCCAGGCAGAGCAGATACCGCTCGGAGGCGTCCCATGAGCACAGGTGGTAATAGGCGCTGGCAAAATGGTGTTTCGGCCCCGAGGAAACCGCGCGAATTCTCACCTCTTTCGGGAAAGACTGCCTGCTTGACGGTTCAGGGCAAATACATGAGACAAACACCATGGAGCCAAGGATTACAATTAAAGCCGCCATCCTTTTCATCTGAGTCCTCCAAAAGATAAGATCTAGTGCTGTGACACGTTAATCAGCTATATTTTCCTACAAAAAGGCATGAAGGCACAGAGGGACAAAGGCACAGAGTTATTCAGGGTGTTTATGGTGTAACTTAGTACGTGGACTCATAAATAGTGTAGCGTATTTTTCTAAACCAATCCACCAATTTAGCGTAGGGGCGAGGCATGCCTCGCCCAGCACGGGCGACCGATCGGTCGCCCCTACGGGCTCGTTCGGCGTGGTAAAAAATACGTAATCGAACTTTTGAATTACAGCACTTAGTACGTGATTTCATAAATATTGCGACATATTATTATAATACCTGTTTCATAATTTCAGTTGCAGGGGCGGGTTGTCGTGGTGTCGCGCGTATACCCGCGCGAATCTCCGCTTCACTTCGGTTGCGCACGGATCTCCGCCATGCTGTACATGGCTCCGGTTCGGCTCGGCTGACCCTGTCGATTAAATAGCATTATTTATATGTCTAGGTTGCGGCGCCGGTTTTCGCTGCGGTCTTTTGTCTCTGATCGAAGCCGGGCAGGGTTGGGGCGTACTGTCATTTGTTCCCGTAAGGAGGCTCATTCCATGCTGATACACGGATCACCAGAATATCGTCCTCTCCCACATTGATCTTGATTCCTTGCACCAGCTCGGCTCCGAGCACCACCCTTGCAGCGTTCTCGATTCGCACTGAATACAAGCGGTCCTGATCCGCCACGAACCACTCGGGAAACTCATTGAGCCGGGGGTAGTTAACCGGCAGGTTGAAATGGTACTTGTGTCTTGGATAATCGAAATGCAGGTGGCCGCTCCAGGGCTTATCGGCTTCGACAGCGATCAGCACTCCGTTGCTGTCGGCAACCGCACCGAGCCGTAAATCCTCCCTCCAGGGTTCCAGCCGGGTGCCTTGAGTTTTCATCAGCGCATACATCAGGGCGGTACGGACATAGTTCCCGTCGCCGTACCAGTCCTCGATGATTCCGTCCTCGCGCTGACGAGCCAGAAACCTGGCCACGCATTGGTCGAGAACCTCGAACGAACGATCATCAGGCAGGCGGTTAAGGAAAATGATCGCGCTCTCTATTGCATCCGAATAAGCATTCGAGCCGTAGTTCCTTCCGCTGCCCGCCGGATCATCGAGATAAGTCGGCTTATCCGTGACCGCTTTCAACGCCCGCCTGACCGCATCGAGAAATCGCTGCTGTCCGGTAATCAGGTAGGTCGTGTAAACCGCATTGAAAAGGTAGCCCCAGCAGTGGGCGTGCCGACTGTCGTGAGGCTGACGCTCCAGGGTGATGCTCGTATACCAGACACCGTCCTGATTGAGGCCGCAGTCGAGCAGCAGGTCCACCAGGTCGGACAAAGGCTTCCTGAAGCGAGTGAAAGCCGGGTGGCCCGACTCTTTCAGGTAGAGGACAAACTCAGCCAGGCCGCCGACAATTTCGTTGCCGTGGTCATTGAGGTGGAATACTCGCGGCTCGGCCGGTTTGCCCGGCGACAAATCCCAGATGTGAGCGGGGATGCCGTTGGATGCGGGAATCACCTCGTTGAAATAGAACTCCGCGATACTCAGGGCCTGATCGATATACCGGGGGTCGCGTCTCAGGAAGGCGAGCCGTGTGAGCACCTGCAGCAGCTCCCCGTTGACCTCGGCGCTCAGGGAGGGCAAGCGGCCCGCACGGCTCGTGTAAGGAGCGTGCGCTATGATATCATCCGCTATGCCCAGCAAGCGCTCGAACCAGGGGCTGCGGCCGAGAAGCTCTGTCAGCGGGAGCAAGCCGTCCTTGGCATACTCGCACGATCCAAATATGAGGCGGTCGATATCCAACTCCCGTTCGACAAAGCCCCCGCCGCCGGGGAGCACGTTGTCGGAGAGCATTCCCAGCCGGGTGGAATGCCGGATTTCATTGCGCAGTATCTCGTGCATCTGTTTCTCGAAAACAGGGCGGTCGGTGAACCGGGCGGCCATCACCAGAAAAGGATAGAGGTCCGCTGCGGAATCGCGAACGTACCAGGCCGGCTCGCGGCCCGTTCGCCCAAGAAGACCGGTGACCGGGTCCAGCCGGTTGAGATATGCCTGCAGCACCCGTCTGCTGCGAACAAAAGCCTCCTGCGCCATAACGCCGTTGCTCCTGGCCGACTCGACAATATCGGCTGCCAGGTTGGAAGTAAGGCAGAGGATGACCGAGCAAAAAAGCAGCATTTTTTTCATGGATCTCTCTCCTGAACGATTATGCAGGGCCTTGAGATAATAAAACTGAAAACAATGTCAAACGGCCCTGAGCCAAGTTAACTCACCACACCCCACAAATCAAATGTGAATTGAAAAGCGGGCGTAATCCCGGCAGTTTGCTGCGGGGAGTCTTCAATTCTACTATGCTCTCAGTCGGTGGGGCCATCAAGGCGCTGATCAAGAAACAGACTTGACTGAACCATAATTGACGGATATTCTTTTAGAACCTCCTTGCAGGGGCGACCGGTCGGGTGCCCATACCCATAGCTTTAAAATGCAAAGTTCGTAAATTCATAAATACTGTGACGTATTATAGACCTATCCATAAATTTAGTCGTCGTAGGGGCGAGGCATGCCTCGCCCGAGTTCCTTGTTCCGCATGAATGATAAGAAACGTCATCGAAATATCGAATTAGAGCTCCAAGGAAAGCCGCAATGAAAGCCTTGATTCTGAAAAAATACAACAGCCTGGTATATGAAGAGGTTCCGACACCGGAAGTCGCCGCGGATGAAGTGCTGATCCGGGTGAAGGCCTGCGGTATCTGCGGCAGCGATGTTCACGGAATGGACGGCAGCACGGGACGCCGGGTACCGCCGCTGATCATGGGGCATGAGGCCTCGGGCGTGGTTGCCGGAACGGGCCGCGAGGTGAAAGACTTAAGCGAGGGCCGGAGGGTTACTTTCGATTCAACCATCTATTGCGGCGCTTGTGAGTACTGCAGGGGCGGGCGGATCAATCTCTGCGACAACCGCCGGGTGATAGGCGTCTCTTGCGATGAATACAGGCGGGACGGTGCTTTCGCCGAGTACGTAGCGGTCCCGCGCCGGACTGTCTACCAGATCCCCGATTCCCTGAGTTTCGAGCAGGCCGCGACTGTGGAGCCGCTTTCGGTGGCCGTGCATGCTGTCCAACGGGCGGGGACCTCTCCAGGAAAGACCGCTGTGGTGATAGGGGCGGGCATGATCGGACTGCTGGCGATCCAGGTGCTCAAAGCCCGCGGCTGCGGGAAGATTTACGCGGTCGATCTCGACACCGGCAGACTGGAGCCGGCCCGCCGGCTGGGGGCGGATGAATGTTTCAGCCCCGATCTTGACGACATCCCGGCTAAAGTTATGGGGCGCACCGGAGGTCGAGGGGCGGATGTTGTCCTGGAGGCGGTGGGCCTGGCTTCCACCCTGGAAACCGCGGTCGCCTGTCTCAGGAAAGGCGGCTCTCTGGCTCTGGTGGGTAACCTGTCTCCCGAGGTGGTGCTGCCCCTGCAGAAGGTGGTCGCCGGGGAGCTTTCGCTTTACGGTTCCTGCGCTTCCAGCGGCGACTACCCCGAATGCCTGAAAATGCTGGCCAGCGGTGTAGTCAAAGTGGATGAGCTGATCAGCGCTGCCGCTCCCCTGGCCGAGGGTGCCTCGTGGTTCGAGCGCCTGTACCAGGGGGAAAAGGGGCTTATCAAAGTCTGTCTGCTGCCCTGAAAGCCGGGGACTCTTGCCAGCTGCAACTCTTAATCCTAGGCCGGACGAGCCGGAACCAAAAAATCAGACAAGATAACAGGATAAACTTGATTATTTTTTCCTGTTTATCAAAAGATTCAAATCCTTGACTTTCCTTTTAACTTCAAACTTGCGCTCATCAGAGTTCAACAGCAACCCCACGGGCTTGTTAGTAGCCACCAGATAATTCAAAGTTGAACTTCATGAGCTTGTATCAGACGTTTTATCGATTTCAATTCGACTATAACCGTATTATCCACGATAATGTTTTCTGTGAAAACACATATTTCTTAACTTTTTAAAAAACCTTTATTTCTTTTTGCTATTTAAGCCTTCAGACCATTTTTACGTAATTCAATCATCAAAGGTGTTCTCAATGACTGATTCAAGAAAGCCAAAGCCCATCTAGTTATATACTCGATAAGCGCAGGCGATAATTTTTCCGTCATTTCTTTGTGCTGCATATTATAAGGCTTTCTTTTGGATGTGATTTACTGGATTTTGGTTTTCAAAATCATGTCCA
>CAZSTM010000098.1:0-10320 GCA_964609635.1 uncultured Gemmatimonadales bacterium | reverse complement strand
TGGTGGATTGGTTTAGAAAAATACCTTACACTATTTATGAATTCATGTACTTAGGCTTTCTTTCGGCTGTGATTTACTGGATTTTGGCTGTATAAATCATGTCCATCCTGTTATCTTGTCCAAAAGTTTTAACCATCTTGAGGTTAATCTCATTTTTAAGAGACTAAACCTGCAGATTCTGGAGCCGAATCATGTCTCGGGACAAAAATATCCGGGTGCGCAACCGCGACCGCAGCATACCGATTGAAATCTACTCCCGCCTGCCCTGTCACCCGATTACCGTGGTACTGGACAACTTGCGCAGCAGGTTCAATGTCGGTGCGATTTTCCGCACCTGCGAGTGCGCCCGGGTGGAAAGGGTCATCACCTGCGGGATCACCGCCCATCCGCCTGATGAGAAGCTTCTCAAGACAGCCATGGGCACTTGCGAGTTCGTGACCCACGAACACGTTGAGGATATCGCCGGAGTAATCTCCCGCATGCGAGAGCAGAAAACTCCCCTGGCAGCCCTGGAGACCACCGAGCAGAGCCGCTCGATCTATGAAGTGGATTTTCCCAGACCGGTCTGTCTGGTGGTCGGCAATGAAGCTCTGGGGGTAAGCCGCGAGGTCTTAGACTGTGCCGATCTGATAGTGGAAATCCCCGTGCACGGCTACAAGAACAGCCTCAACGTGGCTTCCGCGGCGAGTATCACCCTGTTCGAAATCCTGCGCCGGTGGGGAACCTGACGTTCCACGCACAACGCGAGACGACCCTTTGTAGAAATACCCAGCGCTCGGTGTTCCGCGAAAAGGCCCCGTGGTTTTTCCCAGACGCTGCCGGAAGACGTGAATGGTAGCGGTGGGGCAATAAAAGGGCCCCTAAACGAACTCCGCCGCAATAACCTTTAGGGGCGGGTTGTCGGAAAGCGCGAACCTTCGCTGCGCTTCGGTTCAAAACCGCCCCTGCAAAACCCGTAATGCCTACAAAACTTCCAACCTGAGCATGTTTATCTTGGGCAGTTGTTTCCGGAGAAGCTCGACGATGTGGGGATGGCAGGTGAGGTAGATCACCTGGTGGGACTCTGCTATGCGGGCGATGGCCCGGCAGGCGGCCTTAGCCCGCTTGGGGTCGAAATTCACCAGGATGTCGTCCATCATGATGGGCACCGGCTCGCTGTGTTTCTTTCGCTCCTCGATCAGCCCCAGGCGTAAGGCGAAGTAGAGCTGCTCGGCGGTGCCACGGCTGAGCTTTTCCGGCGGCAGCCTTCCGCCCTGGACCGTACAGACCTCAAACCGCTGTTCACCGACCGGTTTAATTATCTTCCGGTAGCGCTCGACAGTCATTTTTGTGAAATAAGTCTCGGCATGGCGCAGCACCTCGGGCTGACGTTCCCTTTCATAGCGCTCCATGGCCCGCCGCACCGCCTGCGCCGCCAGGGTCAGCACGGCCCAGCGCTCGGCAAACTCGGCCAGCTCTTCCACGGCCACCGAGCGCTCCAGGCGCAGCCGCCCGGCCTCGGTTTCGGTGCTTACCTGGGCCAGCTCTTTTTTGTTCTCGCCTAACTGCTGGTTGACCCTTTTTTTTTCCTGTTCCGCCTCTAGCCTTTCCTCCTGCAGGGCTTTTATCTCTCCTTCGAGCCTTTCAAAGGATACTTTTGCAAGCTCTGCCAGATACTCCTCCAGTTTCTCCGGCGATCCTGCATGAATCGCCAGGTTGGAAAGAACTTCTTTCCTCCGGCCCTGCCATATGTCACGTTCCGCTGCCACAGCGGCATGCTGCAGGAAGCGTTCTTCACCGGCTTCGGCGGAATCATCGCTTTCCACCGCGCTCACGTCGGTGAGTTTTTCTTTTTCTTCCAGGAGACCGGCCAGCTTTTCTTTCTGTCTTTCGGCCTGCTCGGCGAGCCATTTCAGGTTCTGCTCGTGTTTTTCACGGACGGTGTGGTACTCCCGCGCACGCTCCAGGTCCTGGAGCAGCCGGCCGACCGCTCCGGCGGTCTCCTTGCGCTCAGGCTCCTGAGACCCTAGTTCTTCGAGCAGGGCGCAGACCTCCCCCCGGTACTCCTCGATGAAACCATCTATCTCGGTGATTCTTTTCTCCAGTTGTTCGGCTTTATTGTTCTCCTCCCGCGCCAGGTTAACCTGGTTGATCACATCGCCCAGCGCTTCCGGGCTTAAAGATTCCTCCAGTCCAAGCTCCCGCAGAAAACGCGAGAATTCTTCCTGCCTGCTTGTCAGGGCATCGGAAGCCTGTTTATTTTCCCCTTGTTCGCTGTTGAACTTCTTCCCGCGCCCGGCTTTCTCTTCGGCCAGCCTCTCCAGCTCTCCGCGCTCTTCCAGCCAGAAATTAAGCAGGCGATGCTGCCTTCCGGGCGCTGAAATTTGTTTTTCAAGCGCTCTTCTTACCCACAGCCAGCCTGATAAGAGCGCCAGGGCCAAGGCTCCAAGAACCCCGCCTGCAGCGCTCTGTCCGGTAAATAACAACCAGATACTTACGGCAAGTGCAATCAGAGGGATCGGCAGGGTCAGACTTCTCAGTAAAGAAATCCGCCTTGCATACTTGGCTTTAAACGCGTTTTCCGCCTGAAAGCATGTCTGCTCGGCCCTGGTGAATTCCTCTTCTGCATGGCGCACCGACTGCCCGGTTTCGATCAATTTCAGCCTTGCTTGTTCGATATCCTGTTTCATGGTGCGCAGACGGTCCCTGGCGGCGATTGAACTGTCGAAAGCCAGCAGGTCTTCCTTGGTCCAGGACCGGTTAATCTCCGCTATCTTCTTATTCAGGGATTCAAGGACAGACTCCATCTCGGCTCTGCGCCTGGGCAGGTCATCGAGCGCTTTCTCGTACTGCCCCAGGCCCCTGGCAACCGGAGTAATTTTTTCCCTGAGCCTGAAAAGGTTTTCCAGCTCTTTATCGCTAACGAAGCCGGCCTTTTCCTCTCCCAGCCGATGATCGAGCTCCTCGAGCTCCCGGCGAACTTCCTGAATACTCCGGTTCAATTCACCCAGCCGCTCCCCGGCCCGCACCGGAAAATCTTCCGGCAGAGCTTCCAGCTCATTCAAATGCGTTTGAGCCTCGCAGTACTGATTCCAGGTTTCACGGCCGCTGAAGAGTCTCTGCTTCTCATCGAGCAGAGAGGTGTTCTCACGGCCGCGCTCCACCAGGCTTTCCGATTCTTTTTCAAGCTCGGTCCGCCTGCCGACAAGCTCCGTGTAACGGCCGGCATATGCGCCAAGCTCGCCGAGCTCTTTTTCCAGTTCATTTATTCGATTCAGTACGGTATTGATCTGCGGTTTTCTTCCGCCCGGTTTGAAAATATCCTCCAGTTCTTTATCCAGACGCTTAAGTGTCTCGGGCACCCCCCCTGCTCCGGTGCCGGTGCCTGCACTGTAGATGCGGGCCTGCAGATCATCGCTGTTAAGGGTTTCCAGGTTGGCCAGCTCGCTCAGCCCGAAAGCGAAAATGTTGCGGTAAAGGGTGCGGTCGAGGTTGCCCAGAAGGCGGCCCAGGGCTTCTTCCGCCACCCGGGTGCCGTCCTTCAGGTACAGGCCGACCGGGCCGCCGCCCTTGCCGGAACGGCGCTCGATGGTCAGGCCTTCCGGGTAGTCCCGGCTTTTTACCAGCAGGCGGCCTCCCAGTTTGTCTTCCGGGTTCAGCCTGTAGTCATTTACCTGTTTCCTGGAGGGAAAACCGAACAGAACGTTCCGGATAAAGCTTAAAAGGGTGGTCTTGCCGGCCTCGTTTTCTCCCACGATCAGGTTTAGCCCCGGGGCCAGGGAGTTCAGGGTATAGTTTTCAAGCAAGCCGTAGCGCTCTATTTCGACCCGTGCCAGCTCCACTAGGCCTCCTCCTGTTCTACGAACAGATAGTCCAGGCAGAGTTCCTGAGCCTTATCCAGCAGTTCATCGAGTTTTTCCTCATCCGGCGGCTGGAGATGATTTCTTACCAGTTTTTTTTCGAGGACAGGAGCGAGTAACTCGAGGATTTCAGCCTTTTTAGCGGGTAGATCCGTTTTTAAGCTGTCGAACTGGTCCAGCAGACCGGCCACGAAGTCCCCGGAGCGGCGCCTGGCTTTCAGGTCGATGGTGCCGCGTGTCAGGTTCTGAAGGCGGTCCAGCCAGACAAAGGGGCTCGCACCGAGCCACTTCTGGCGTAAATCCTCTTCCAGTCCGCTCAGTTCTTCCGGCTTGCTCAGCAGAGCGTGAAGTTCCCCTCGTCCCTCGAGGACTACCCGCAGACAGAGGCTGCGCTGCCGAGCCGCTTCCCCGGCCCCGCTGATCGCCTCTTCCAGGGCTTCGTACAGGGCATCCAGACTTTCGAGCTTCGAAATATCCACGGTAATCTTCTCCCAGCACACCCTGTGGGTCGGGAAAAAAGAGGTCTTTGCCGGACCGGAATCTTTTACGGTTACCAGAACCGCACCGCGCTCTCCGGTCTCTCTGATACTCAGCCCCTGCGTGTTCCCGGGATAAACCGCCAGAGCTCCGCCCTCGAGCTTGTGCTCGGCGCGTTGGTGTACATGCCCCAGGGCCCAGTAATCGAACCCGGTTTTTTCCAGATCGCGCAGGGTGCAGGGAGCGTAAGGCTCATGCCCGGTGTCGGAACCCAGGTTGCAGTGCAGCACTCCTATGGCGAAAGCCGCCTCAGGCTCCCGCCGGAACCCGGGTAAGAGGTTTTCTCTGATCTCGCGCACCGGATAGCTGATCCCGCTTATCCGGGCGAGCTCTTTGCCGTTTTTCACGAAAGGTACGGTCTCCACCCTGTCGCCCGGGAAAACAGTCACCTCTTCCGGCCACTCGAGCCCGGCCGTCCAGCCGTCCAGCGGGTCGTGGTTGCCGTGGGCTACAAAAGTGCGGATTTCCTCATCCGCCAGCCGTCTCAGACCATCCCTGAACCTCAGCTGGGCCCGCAGGGAACGGTCCGCGCCGTCATAGACATCCCCGGCGACTACCAGAAAATCGACCTCCTGGGCCAGGCACAGATCGATAACCGCCTCAAAGGCCCCAAACGTGGCCTCCTGCATCGCCCCGGCCACCTCGGAAGCCACGCTCTTGAGCCCCACGAACGGGCTGTCCAGGTGAAGGTCTGCGGTGTGAACGAATTTAAAGGTACTCATCCCGGCAATAGGCTCCTGAAATTGGATATTTAAACCTGCAACTTTACCATCGTACGGCAGGGATACGGCACGCCGAACCCCTGTACGATATTTAAAGTTATTCTTTAAACAATCGGTCTATAAGATTTATTTTCAGCTAATTAATCACTCAAATAATCAAGCGGCAACCCTTCATCCAGAGGGGTCTCCGGCAGTCGGCGCGGTTTACTTTATTCGCCGCCCCCAGGCGGGATGCCTTCGATTTTGAGCGATTCGTTGACAATACCCTCTACTGGAGTCACCACCTTGTAGGAGGTATTTTTCGCTCCGGGCTGGAAAGTTCCGGAGAGAGTCTGGCGCCGGCGCTTGTCAGGGCCTTCCTTCCAGACATGGCTGACCCGCAGAGCGCTGGGAACCCTGGGAGGCGTCCTGACCAGGCTGTTAGCTACCACTTTCTCCAGGGCACCACCGGTAACCTCGATTTTAACCAGGGTCTCCAAGCCGTTAAGGCTTCTGTCGTTAATAATATGGTTAAACCACATCCAGTTTTGCTCGTGTTCCGGGTGGGCTGTGAAACTTGCCTGTTCTTTCCAGGACCTGCCTTTGTTTTCGGAAAGGGATAGAAGCAAGGAAATATCCTGCGGCTTATCTCCTTCAAAAACCTGGGCCTCGATGCCGAGACGCAGCTCATCTATCAGACCGCCGAATAGCGGAGAGAAAGTGAGGATACCGGGTTTGTCGGGCTCGACCGGGACCAGAAGTTTAGATTCGGGGATCAGCATCAGATTGTCGAGTTTCTGACCCGGAAGCTCTACACCTTTGTCCCAGCGGCTTTGGTTAAGAAATGCGAGGTGGTTGTCCTTGGAAAGGGTAAGGGTGTTTTCGCCCGGCTCCAGGCGTGGCAGGGCCATGGGTGAAAGCTCGCACCAGGTTTCCAGCTCGATGCCTTCCAGACCCACAGCTCCCGAGCCTTCGCTGTCCACCCACTCGAACTTGATCATGTATCCGTATCCTCCCTCGACCAGAGGAGTAAAATCCACCCGGAAAGGCACGGCTCCTGTGCGCGGGTTTTCCCAGACCTGCTTCCAGGTCCGCCCCTGATCGATACTGACCAGGATACGATTCTCATCGCTCCCGGTTGAGCGCCAGAACCAGCCGCTCACCACGGCCCCATTCGAGTTGTCCCCGAAGTCGGTCAGGTCGTTCTGCAGTCCGGCGATAACCCAGGGTGTGGACACAGCGAGCATCAGCATGGCCTTCTGGCCTTTTGCCGCAGCCGCCAGAGGGGGTAATTCTTCCTTGTCCTGAACTTTCACCTTAGCCATAGCAGGATTCTCCAGGCGAAAGGTCTCGGAGCTCAAGTCCGGACGGTACTCGAATACTGCATTGCCGTAAGCTGCCGGAACCGTATCGGTCCAGGCCAGCGAGTTTGTCCTTATCGGCCCCTCCAGCCAGTAATCGCGGTACCTGGTGCTCATCTGTTGGGGCAGGCTGGCGGGCGAGATATAGAACCGTCCCTGGGGGCGGTAATAGCAGGTCACCGACTCCCAGGTGCGGAGCCACAGTCTCATCAGGTGCGCGCTGCAATAGGGGTGATAGTCTTTTTTGGCCTGGGTGTCTCTGAAACAGCTCTGCATGCCCTCCATGCTGTCGAAGGGGAAAAACGGGTCCGGCTTGAGGCTGTTTCTCTCGAAAAGTGCGGGGTTCTCCAACAGATCGTCCACCGAGGCAATGCTCAGGTCCGGCTTGACTACGTAGCCGAACATGTCCGTATCGATATAATTCCATCTGCCTTCGAAGCGGACTTCCGGCACCACGTGCCCTCTGAGAGAGCGGCGCCTGGCCTCGAGCCCGGCCAGATTGTAGAGCGCGCACATGACCGAGCTGTTGTTGCCGCAGAGGCTGTAACCATATACCGCCAGTACTTTCAAGGCATCCACCAGGTAGTCCTCCCCCTCCCTGGGGCCGATAAAATGAATCTGGTGGGCCATGCCGAACTTGTGCAGGGCCAGGGCCTTTTCCCTTTCGCTCTTGGCTCCCGCAGTAACCTCCCGGACTATTTCTTCCAGGCTCCAGCAATCAGGCTGGGCCTGACCGACAATCTTTACCGAGTACTGTTCGGCCCCGACCTTCGAAACCAGGCTGACCGTAACCAGAACGACAACTCCCAATACCAGCCGTTTCATTTGATTCCTCCCTCAATTCCTCTTATGAAACTCCATTCGACCCCAACCCCGGAATAAAAAACAGGCACGGGTCTTGCAAGATTTTTGCTATACCGGCGAGCCGGTTCACCGAACGATTTGATGTTCAATCAAAATATGGAATCCCTCGCCGGTTGAAAAGGAAAATAAGCTGCCCCGACCGGAAGACACCCCGGTTCTAGTGGGACAGACCGGTAAAAGGCGAATATGTGCAGAGGTAAAAGTCAGATGAGAGCGGTTTGTTGCCGGTTGTTGGTGGCTGGTTGTCAGTTTTGGGTTTTTCACTCTTCGCCTGATTTTACTCTTGATATTCAACCGGCTCCAGCTTAGCTTAATTCGTTTATGAATCGAGCAGGACGAACCCGTATAAAAAACACCTTGGAAAATCACCTCCACCCTGTTAATACCAGAACAAGGAGCTGCAAATGAAAGTCCGTAAAGCCGTGATACCGGCAGCCGGACTGGGAACACGTTTTTTACCCGCAACTAAAGCCTTGCCCAAAGAGATGATCCCCATCGTGGACAAGCCCGCGATCCAGTATATCATCGAGGAAATCGTGGACAGCGGCATCGAGGATATCCTGGTTATCACCGGTCGCGGTAAAAGAGCCATCGTGGAGCATTTCGATAAATCGGTCGAACTGAATTTCAACTTGCGGAACAAGGGCCGGGAATCGGTTCTGCGCACCCTGGAAAAGATCGAACAACTGGCCGACATCCACTACGTTCAGCAGAAAGAATCGCTGGGCACCGGCCACGCGGTACTAAAGGCGGCCAGCCACATCGGCGATGAACCGTTCGCCGTGCTGTTCCCAGATGACCTGATACAGGGCACCGAACCCGCCCTGAAAGAGATGATCCGCACTTTCGAGATATACAACAGCACGGTGCTCGGGGTATCCCACGTGGCTGCGAACAAGGTTTCCGATTACGGTATAATCAAGGGCAAACCGATCAACGGTGAATTTATCGTGGAAGACCTGATCGAAAAGCCCTCGCCGGAGAACGCTCCGAGCGATATGGCGCTGCTGGGGCGGATGATTTTCACCCCGGAAATATTCGACTACCTGCGCAAGACAGAGATGAACCCACAGCAGAAAGAGATCCTGCTGACCGATGCAATTCTTTCCATGGCCAAGGAAAGAGTGGTTTACGCGCATGTTTTGAAAGGCAAGTGGCATACGGTGGGGGACAAACTCTCCTTCATTAAAACTACCATCGAGTTCGCCCTGGCGCAGAAAGACCTTAAAAAGGGGCTGAAAGAGTATCTGAAAGAGCTTAAACTGTAAGATGCGCCGCGTTTTGCGCGGTGGTTTGCCTTACCTGGCTGTAAAATTCGATCGCCCTGGAGAGAGATTTGGCGGAACTCCTGGGGGTAATTCAACAGGCAGCCGCGGCTACTGCGGCCCAGACCCTGCCGCTGGGAGGGCCGCTGCTGTTCCTGGGCTGGCTGATTCATCTTTCTTCCGGTCTTCTCGAACGGGAATCCGTGAGAATGTTCGGCCTGCGCGGCTACCTCTACCTTTTCGGCTGGATCGGCACCCTGGTTCACGAGCTGGGGCATGCTGTGTTCTGCCCGCTGTTCGGCCACCGGATCGATGGAATGCGGCTGTTCAGCTTCAGTACCCGCAACCGCAGCGCCGGCTATGTAATGCACAGCTACAATGGACGAAATCCCTACCACCTGGTGGGGAATTTTTTTATCAGCGTGGGGCCGCTGCTGCTGGGAACCGCCCTGATCTACCTGATTTTGCGCTATCTGGCGGGATTTACGCTCGAAATCGACCTTGCCCTGCCTTCGGCCGCCCCGCCTGCCGAATTCCTAGACCGGATGGGGTTTGTCTTTTCATCGTTTAAATCCCTGACAATCGGAACCGCCCGAAATATCGACCTTACGGATTACAGGCTTTACCTGGCGGCCTACCTGGTCTTATCTCTAGGCAGCTCGATGACCCTGAGCCCCCAGGATATCTCCTCAGGCTTGAAAGGGCTGGCAACCCTTCTGGGCCTGTTTTTCCTGGTCAACCTGGCGCTGGCCGCTCTCGGCAAGCCCTTGCCGAATTTTACCTCGGTTAACTCCTGGGCCGCCGTGGCCGCATTCCTGATGATCCTGTCCCTGGCTGCATGCTGGCTGGGCATCGGAGCTGTCCATACCTTAAGATTTATCACCCGGCGCTGAAAAAACTTGCGTGGTTAGCATGAAATTCCCCAAGGTGCGCGAGATAACTTTCGAAATCCTCCAACAGTGCGGCATCGAGACCCCGCCGGTGGACCTTGAGCCGGTTCTGAAATATTTCAACGCCCGGGCGGTGTATTCGAATAATATCGCCCAGAGCGCGCTGCTGGGAGGCAAGGACTGTTGGACGATCAAGGTCAACCGAACGTTCCGGCCGGAGAGGCTGGCATTTCGTATCGCCCATGAGCTGGCACACATCTACTGGTCCGACCCGGTGCACCACCGGGGCGACCCCGAACTCGGCGGGCGGCTGGAGCATTTCTGCTCCAAATTCGCCTCTCTCCTTCTGTGCCCCCACCAGTGGCTGGTCAACGACGCCCCGGAGGCGGATTATGACCTGTTCGCCCTGAAAAAAGTTTATCCCAATGTCTCCCACGAGGTACTGGCCCTGCGCCTGTGTTATCTCACACCCCTGGTGGTTACCATTTTCGACAACGGGAAAAGGTACCGCCGCTTCGCCTCCCCTTCCCTTAAATACCCGGGCAAGGAAACGCGGCTGGAGCTAAAGGTTTTTGAACAAGTAGATCTGTACGGGGAATTCACCGAAGACAGCGGTAAAATAAAGGTGGGCGGGATCATTCGATCCGCGCGGGTGCGCGGCTATCCGGTTATCTCCGGATCTTTCCGCCGGGTAATCCTGCTGATGACCCCTGTCGAATCCTCCCTGGTGGAGAGCGCGGAATTCGAGGAGGACATGCCCTACCCGTTTCCGGAGTATTGAGGGTTCTCCGCAAAGGGAATTCTATCAAGCCCGGGTAATTTAAACCCACAGCTGCTTACTGTTTAATATCCACCACTGCGTG
>CAZSTM010000097.1:0-10409 GCA_964609635.1 uncultured Gemmatimonadales bacterium | reverse complement strand
AGGGTCTTGGTCGAGGGGGCAAGGTCCGCCGAGCCGCCGATCAGGTTGGGAAAGACTTCCGCGATTACCTGCTGGGCCTTGCCGGCGCTGCTGCGAGTGGCTATCGGTTTATCTCCGACCGCATTCAGGAGGCGCTCACTGAGATCATCGGGCACCTGCGGGTTATAGAATCTGTCCAGCAGTGCGGCTTTTTCCGGGTATTTTTTCCGGTAGGCTTCGAATCCTGCCTTCCATTGATCGTAGGCCAGGGCCAGTTCGGCACCACGTTCGGCAAAAGCTTTACGCACCTCGTCCGGGACATAGAATTCGGGTTCCTCCGGCCAGCCCAGGTTTTTCTTGGTCAGCGCCAGCTCCTGCTTGCCCATAGGGGCGCCGTGAATCTCGGCGCTTCCGGCCATATTGGGGCTGCCCTTACCTATGGTGGTGGAGCATTTGATCAGCGAGGGCTTGTCGGTGACAGCTTCGGCCTCCTTGAGAGCCCGGGCCACCGCCTGGTGGTCTTCTCCTTCGACTTCCAGGGTATGCCAGCCGTAGGCCTGAAAACGCTTCGGCACGTCCTCGGTATCGAACGCCAGGGCGGTGTCCCCCTCGATAGTGATATGGTTGTCGTCGTAAAGGTAGATTATTTCCCCCAGGCCCAGGTGCCCGGCCAGGGAGGCGGCCTCGCCGGTTACGCCCTCCATCAGGTCTCCATCCGAGACGATAGCATAGACCTTGTGGTCGAAAACCGAAAAATCCTCGGTGTTGAAGGTGTCGGCCATGAAGCGTTTGGCGATTGCCATGCCGACACCGTTGGCGAAGCCTTGACCCAGCGGTCCGGTGGTGGTCTCCACTCCGATGGGGTGCCGGTACTCGGGGTGCCCCGGGGTAAGGCTGCCCAACTGGCGGAAAGACTTCAAATCTTCCATGCTCAGACCGTAGCCGTAGAGGTGGAGCAGGCTGTACAGGAGCATCGAGCCGTGTCCGGCGGAGAGCACGAAACGGTCGCGGTTGATCCAGTCAGGGTGACGGGGGTCGTGCTTGAGCCGGCGGTTCCAGAGCACAAAGGCTGCATCCGCCATGCCCATCGGCATCCCGGGATGGCCGGAGTTGGCTTTCTGGACCGCCTCGGCACAGAGAATTTTTATGGTATTTACCGCTAGCTGTTCGATTTTCTGCCGGTCCATATCGTCCCTCCACTGGAGAGTAGATTTATTCGAGATTCAAGTATCGGTGGAATATACAATTGGGGTCTTGAGCGAGAGACAAATGAGAGCCTAATTTATCTTTAGTTTACCTGAATTGTCAATGGCAAACTTGCCGTGGTTCTGTAAAAAGCCGGGGAGGTCTTGGGCGGGCATGCGGCGCAGGATAACTTCTTTGGGATTCCAGGTAAGAGGGCCAGGCATGCCCGGCTCCTGCAGGGCGGAAACAAGACGAGGCGGCTGTTGGTGGTAAGGTGGCTGAAATTCAAAAAGTGTACGGGATGAATTTTAAATCGTCAGGTTTGTCAGCGCTGGACCAGTCGGGCGATAAAAGAGGTGGTATCGGGGAGGAATCCCACCTTTATTTCCGGCGGGACAGCCAGGGTGAAAGTGAGAATAAGGGTATCTCCGGCCAGGAACGCAGTCCCGTTGAAAGATTGAAATCCATCCGCGCTTTCAGGATTTTGTGCGGGCAGAATAACCGTGATCATTCCCTGATCATCAAGGCGGAAACTTCCCAAAAAATCATGTTGGCCCTGCACCGTGTTGAGCGGATTCGAGGTGTCGGCGGCAACTCCGGAGGCGATGGTGGAAAAAAGGCCGGTGCGCTCCCCGGTGACACTGACAACCAGGTCGGTGTTGTATGAGGTCATCCTGGCGTTATAGCTGTCGATGCTGAAAGCCGGAATCAGGTACCTGGTGACCGGCAGGCCGTTGGCGAACACCTTAAGGTTCTCCCAGCGACCTTCGAGCTGGCCGGAGGATTCGACCGGCAAGGTTTCTGCAGAACCGGGAGCCAGGGGAGTATTTTTGTCGCTGCACCCGGTGCAGAGCAATAGAATCAGCAGGAGAACGGCAATCAGGTTTCCAGCAACACCGGCTGTGGCGGATTTGTCTTTGTAACTGTTCGCCATTTTACCCCTGGTGGCTTTTACTGGTTGGAGAGTTATAATAACACACTCCACCCGCTCAAGCGGGCAACGCTTTAAAGAGGGGAATACATATATTAATTCGTCAACCGGGGCGGTTTAATTTAGCTAAAAAGCAAGAAATTTGGAAATTACCGCCTTCCTCCGGCATTCAAGCCTGCGTTATTCGAACTGTTTGACGAACTGTAAAAATTTTCTTGCGGCTTTATCGAGGTTCTCAATCGATCCGCCGCCTTGCAGAACTTCGCACAGCTCGTAGCCGAGATAACCCTGGTAGCCTATTTCTTTCAGGGTATTGAAAAAGGTGTGGTAGTCGATAATGCCCTCTCCCAGGGGAACGGCCCGCAGCACGTCTTCCAGGGGAAGATAGTTGGTAAAATTATGCTGGTAATGGAACCTGGGCAGGCGGACATAGTCGGCGCTGGTCGTATGCACGATGAAGGGCTTCATTTTGAAGATGGATTGCCTGAGCTCCTCGGAGCTCAAGCCCTCCAGGGTGGGAGACCAGGCATCCCAGGCCGCCTTGACATTGGGCAGGTTAACCTCGCTCAGCAGCCAGTACATGGCATCATGGTGCAGGCCGATATCATGGTGGTTCTGCACCGCCAGGGTGACCCCGTGCTCCGCAGCCTTTTGACCGGCCATTCTCAAGCCTTCGACCACCATCGAGTACTGTTTGTCGAAAGGAACGCCTTTTCTTTCATAGCCGGTAAAAATGCGTACCATATCGGTTCCCAGGTCTCCGGCCAGCCGGGCGAGCTCGCCAACATAGGCGGCCTGGATTTCAACGTTGGGAATGCCGGGTTTGTCCACACCCGCGGTAAAATCCGTGTATCCGGCCAGGCAGACCAGTTCGAGCCCCAGTTCTTCGATCCTGGCTTTGAGCCTTTTTCGTGCCCGTAAATCATAGTCGAGTGGCGACACATGCGGCTTCTTGGCCACCAGCATGACTCCATCGAAACCCAGCTCCTTGGCCTTGAGCAGGAATTCATCCACCGTAAGCCTGGCCTGCCCGCGCCAGAAACCGGCATAGCTTACGGAATGAAGGCAGGTCTTGATCTTGAAATCATCCGGGTTGCCGGTGGGTGTTTTTTGGGCGAAAACAGGCCCCGATGCCAATAAATACAGCAAACCTGCCGTCAGATAAAACACTTTTCCACGGAACACAACAACCTCCGGAAAAAATCCTTTAGTTGCAAAGCTGTAGAGGTGCGGCGCGCAGCACCCCTGCACAAAATAACACGTCAAACGTCAGTCCCACTTGTGTGCGGAACTCCGACTATACACTTGTGCGTCAAACGTCGGGTTCCTCAGCGGACTTCCAGGTAGTCCCTGTCGGGCAGTTTGGGAAACTTGGCGTGCGGCTCTTTCTGGTACCAGTAAGCCACCGAGGAGAGGTCATCCTGCAGCGGCAGGTACCTTCCGTCGTTGCGCCAGCCCAGGGCCTGGATGGTAACTCTCAGGTTTTTTTCGAAGCGAATGGGGTCGGTTATATGCCAGCGGTAGAGTCCGAAACGCTGCTGGGATTCGTAAACCCCGTCCGGACGGATCACCTGGGGCATGCCGGTATAAGGATTGGAGAACTCCTGGTACTGATGGGTCTCTCTATTTTCGAAATTATAGGAGCCGCAGAAATAGTCCTCGGTACCGGTGCCGCAGATGGTCGGGAATTTCTTATCCCCGTCCATGAAAAACTTGATCTCCCCCTCGCCCCACCAGCCGGTGTTGTTGACTCCCCAGCACATGTAGGTGCCCACGTAATGGCCCCAGCCTTCAATGCCGTCCACGATGGTATAATCGGTCTTATAGGGCAGGGGATTGGAACGTCTGAACTGGGCGTGGAAATAGGCGGCGTCCTCGGGCACCTCGGTAAGCGTGTAATCGATCTGGTAATATACTCTCATTTTCCGGTCCGCCAGGTTTTCCATGGTAATTTTGCAGGATTTTTTAAAGGGCATCAACCAGTAGCAATTGAAAGCGCTGCCCGGGTTGACAGTAATCGCCAGTGAGTTGACCTGGGCGTATTGGTTCCAGCCGCAGGCGAAGAAATCGCCTACCGGGACCTCGACCGAGGGCGTGGTCTCTCCATCCCAGTAAATACGCATGATGGTGTGGCGCCAGTGGCCGGTTACGGTCATCCAGATGTGCTGAACGGCTCCCGGGCCCTGGATTTCGGCCAGGGTAAAGGTCGAACAGGAATCGATATCCACCGATGGTGAGACTTTCCAGCCCTGGCCCAGGCCGCGGGCCGCGCGCTGGTTGGTGCCCTCGGTGGCCATGCCGCCTTTGCCTTTCTCTCCGGAAAAATTCTCCGGGCTGATCGAGCGGGTCTTGGCGCGGGAGAGCAGGTGGAGGTTATCCATGTCCGTGCCCAGCCCGTTGAAAGAGGACTGCTGCCCCTGGACGACGGCTGAGAAGAAAAACACTGAAAAAAGCGTCAAAACCGCAAGGCTTGAGAGATTCATATCCGGCTCTCCTGGTTTAGTAAGTTGAGAAAGAAAAGTGGCGGTTTCAAGTGCTTTATGAAAATAATCTCCCGCTTTCCTTCCGGTTCCCCGGTGGCCGGAGATCGAAAGGCGAAAGTTTTCACCTGAGAGCAGCCTCGGCTGCTACAGCCAAACAATAGGCAGATCCATTAACCGCGTGTCTCTAAACGTTGGGAATCATAAATGGGTCCTCTCGCGTTTTGCGTCAAACGTCAGGTTTGTCAGCCGACAAAAACCGGGCGCACGCTCAGGCGGCTCGGCGTGTTTAGCGGCCTGAACGGTTTGCCGGCGGTCTGGTTTTTAATAGTCTCGTTCAGCTCGGCTGCTTTCATCACCTGCTGGCTGCCGTCCCTGGTACGGACACTGAGGGTTTCGGCGCTTTGTTCGCGTTCCCCGATAACCGCCACGAAGGGCACCCATTCGCGCTCGGCCTCGCGGATTTTACGGCCCACGGTCAGGTCGCGGTCATCGAGGTCCACCCGTCCGCCGATGCTTTGCATCAGCTTTTCACAATATTCGTTGAACTGCTCGGAGACCGGCAGCAGGCGTACCTGGGTAGGGGCCAGCCAGAGCGGAAACTGGGCTTTCCGGCCCTTTTTCATTTTAATGGCCTGGTTTTCGAGTATGGCGTAGAGCACCCGGTCGATCGAGCCGCTGGTCGAGGTGTGCAGGAGCAGCGGATGCTTTTTTTCACCTTTTTCATCGATATAGGTAATATCGAACCGCTCGCAGTTTTCCACATCGATCTGGATGGTGGAAAGGCAACTCGCCTTGTCCAGGGCATCGACAAAGTTGAACTCCAGCTTGGCGACAAAGTAGAAGAACCGTTCGTTCCACAGTTCGATAAGCTGGGGTTGTCCGCAGGCTTCTATCAGCCGGTCCGCAAACTCTGCGTTCTGATCTCGGAAATCTTTCACGTAACGTACGGCCACCTCATAATCCAGCTCGAAAGCTTCCATGCACCTCCGGCAGAGCTCGATCTGGGAGACGAATTCCTGCTTGGCCTGTTCCATGTCGCGGGTCAGGGCGTGCATATCCGGCATGGTAAAAGTACGCAGGCGTTTGAGGCCCGCCAGCTCGCCGGTCTGTTCGCGGCGGAAGCTGTAATGGGTGAGTTCGTAGAAACGGCAGGGCAGGTGACGGTAGCTGAGCTGCATGTCGTGCTGGATGAGGTACTGGCCGAAACAGGCGGCGAAACGCAGGAAATACTCCTTTTTATCTGAGAGCAGCACGTACTGCCTGGCCGGGAAACGCTGCAGGTAGCGGCTCAGCTTGGGGTGCTGGTAATCGTACATGATCGGAGTTTCCACCCGCATCCCGCCGTAGTCGGCAATCATCCCGCTGACCAGGTCCTCGAGCAGTTGCTTGACCAGATACCCCTTGGGATACCAGCGGAAGTTACCGGGGTCGGAACCGGGTTCGTAATCCACCAGCTCAAGCCGGCGCATCAGCTCGATATGCGGCGGGGGCTGCTCGCTGATGCGTTCCTTGGCCGATTCGTAGGAGTAGAGTTTTTTCAGTGCTTTGCGTTTCTTGAAGTTATACTCTGCGGCAGGAATCAATTCGCCTGAGCCGGGTTCGGCGATGAACCATTCGCTCTCCAGGGTGGCCTCGGCTTTGACCGCCTGGCTTTCCCCGGTGTCCTCCGCGGTTTTTCCCTCTTTCGTGGGAGCGATTGTCTGGGCCAGCTCACTCAAGGGGTGGCCCTTGCACTTGACAGAGAAAGCCTTGTAATAGCCGAAGGGCGAGCGCTTTATATTCAGGCCTTCCTGGGCGCTCAAGAGCTCGTAAATCCGGTCGAGTACCCGGGTGGCCACCCGGGGGCTGCTCAGGTTGCTGGAAAGGTGGGCGTAAGGGTAAACCATGATCGTATTGGTATTGATGCGCCGGGCATGGTCCGCCGCCGTTTTGCTCACCTGGGAGGCCACGGATTCCACTCCTTTTTCATCCCCTTTTTCCGAGGCGCAGAAAACCACCAGGGCATCGCCGGTGGTGCCTTTTTCGAGCTCCGGGTCCAGCTCGTGGCCTTTGCCGATGGCGCTGGTTGCATCGGTAACGTTGTAGCTGAATTCATCTGCATGGATCATCAATATTCGCATGGAAATCTCTCTGGCCGATTAAGGTTTAACAATAAAATGTCGTGATTCCTTTGAATATAAACGCAAAAAGGTATCATTCCAGGGCCCGGAAAAAAACCTGTGCAGGGGCGCGGCAGGGGAGCGCTCCTGCGAAAAATATTCGGTCGCTTCCGGGGAGGCTGAGCGCCATGGACGGCTACTCAGGAATCAGTATAATAAAACAAACGGGACAATAATAAAACTACTTTGTTTTGTATCTATCCTTTTGATCGAACAGGGTTAAGTCCTTATACCCGGCTTTTATTTTAGCGCCGTGCTTGACACCTTCAGGAATATAATAAGTATCGCCTTTCTTGAAAGTGTGCTGTTTACCGGCTATGGTTAATTCGATTTCTCCATCCAGGACAACACCCCACTGCGCCTGGTGAGAATGTTCGGGAATTTGAGCATCACGCTCAAAGTTCATAAAAACTATCTGTTGATTTTCGCCTTGAAACAGATACGAGCACAATCCTTCCAGAGGAATATCCGCCTCCGGAAGTCCTGTAATTATTTCAGGAAAGAAGTTGTTTTTTGGCATGGTTAATTACTCCAAAATCGACAGTACTTCGGTTTCTCACCTGTAAAAATACTGCGGGTAAATTAAATATTTTCTTAGCTCGCAAGCCGGGCATCTGACCTCTGTGGAAACCGGTCCGGACAGCCTCCCGGACACCGTGTAAGGCGTTATAGATTATAATTATCGCCCCGGGATAAATCAACCGTTGATTCTTCTTTGGCGCGGAGAAATAAATTAAGTTGCCCGTGTTCGGGCGACTGTTTATATTTTGCGATATTATTAATAAAGAAACTTGTCTCGGGGCGACAGACCATGACCAAGAAAGAGATTATTCGCCGAATTGCCCAGCTTACCGGACTTCACCAGGCGCAGGTGCGGGTGGTGCTGGATGCGTTCGTCCACCTCGTGGCCGAGGGGATGCGTCAGGGAGACAGGATCGGGATTCGCAATTTTGGCAGTTTTTTCAGCCGGGAACTTGCTGCCAGGCGCATCAGGCATCCGGTAACCGGGAATCTGCAGGTGGTTCCCAGCCGCAGACGGGCTGCCTTCCGAGCTTCGGAAAAAATGCATTTCTGGGTAAACCTGGAGCCGGAGCAGATCCCCGAAGAGGCGAGTCCTAAACAAATGGATCCCGACCAGCTCGGATTTTTCGGCCAGTAATCCCGTTGACAGAAAGCAATGACCGCTCCTAGGAAGGTGAGAGGCCGGGCTGTGCCGGCGGGAAATCGGACTGCCGTTTTTAAACCGGTGCAATCTCTTGCTCCTTGAGAAACCGGCCTGGCCTTGCCGTCTTTATCCACTTTATTCAACCCCCGTTAAACCGTGAACCTCCCCGTACTTTATTACCGTGTGCGCGCCATGAGCGCAGGTGAAATCTGCTCTCGGCTCTGGCGTGGCTTGCGAGACCGCTGGGTTTTTCACCTGGGCGGTGCCGGGGCGAGTAAAAAGCTGGGAGCAGCACAGATAAGCCGCCTGCTGGCTAGTCCTCTGGCGGCGGAGCCCTCGGCGGCCGAGGTGGCCCAAATTGCCGAAAGCCGGAGACTGACAGCCCGGGCTCAGGAGGTGCTGTCCGGGCGCTGGCTGATTTTCGGTAGGCCCGTGGAGCTGGGCAAAGCCATTGACTGGTTGAAAGATCCACTGACCGGACAGGCCTGCGAAAAATTTTCCCCGCCTTTTCTGGGGTTTTCCTCCGGTCAGGGAAGCGGTGTAGACATACGCGGCATCTGGGAGTTAAACCGTCTGCAGACCCTGGTGGAACTCGGCCGGGCATATCAGATAACCTCGCAGCCGGAGTATGCTTCTGCAGTGGCCGGGATTATCGAGAGCTGGAGCGCTGCCAACCCGTACGGCAGGACTGTCAACTGGGCCAACGCCCTGGAGGTAGGGCTGCGCGCGCTCTCGCTGGTGCAGGCGGTATCGGCGGTGCGCGGCTCGAACCTGGCGCAGCAGGAAAGTTTCGGCCGAAACCTCGCCCGCCTGCTCTATCTTCACGGCCGCTACATTTGCAGCCATTTGTCTCGAGGCTCTACCGCTTTGAACCACCTGGCCGGCGAGGGCGCCGCCTTGGTCGTGCTGGCCGGTTGCCTGCCGGAGATGCCCGGGTCGCGGAAGTGGAAGGCTCTCGGCGAGAGGGCGCTGGGCCGGAGTATCGATCGGCTGATTCTACCGGACGGTGGAGGGCTGGAGGGCTCTTTGCATTACCTGGCGCTGGTCTGCCGGATGGTCGTTCTGGCTTGCCGGCTGACCGGCGACTGCCGTTTCCTGAACCACAAGGACCGGCTGGAGCGGCTGGCCGCAGCCTATCGTTTCTGCTGCTCGGTGACCGACGGCGGCAGATCGATCAGCGAGTTCGGAGACAGCGATGATGCCACAGTCGCCGGACCTCCACCGCCGAATGCAGAACTCCGTTACCGGGTCACCCTGAATCAGCTCTACCTTTTACTGAAAGATCAACCGTTAGGCCACACCTTCGAGCCGGACCTTGACAGCCTCTGGCTTTTCGGATCAGAAAAATTGCAGGCCGCTGCCTCCGGCCCGAAAACCCCGGCTCGCGCATCCGTGGGGCGTTTTGACTACAGTGGCCGCTATGTGGTCCGTTGGCAGGGGAAAGAAAAAAGTCCCTCCGGGTTTCTGCGTTTCGAGTGCGGTCCCTGGGGAGCGGGGAAAACCTGGGCCCATGCCCATGCGGACCGTCTTTCCTTTTCGCTGTTCCTGGAGGGGAAACCCGTTTTCATAGATCCCGGCACCGGTGCTTACCTGGCCCGGCCGCAGTGGCGGGAGTATTTTCGCTCCACCGCGGCGCACAACACGGCAGCCATCGATGGGCACTCGCAGGGCGATACGCTGGGCCCCTTTTTCTGGAAACAGGAGGTGCCCTCCAAACTGCTGGGTCTGGACGAGACTGAAAATAAAGTGGTTATGGCTGGAGAGCATTACGGCTACCGCAGGCACGATGTGATCCACCGCCGGGAGATCCTCCTTAGGCCGGGCGAATCGGCCCTGGAGCTGGTGGATACTTTTGTTACTGAAAGCAGGCACCAGGTTGTCCTGAATTTCAATTTGCACCCGCAGTGTGTTGTCGAACAGGATGGGTCGGCCCACGGGTGTGTGCACATACTCGTCGGCGGCAACCGTGAAAGCGAAGAGCAACTCCGGCTAAGCCTCAGATGTGATGAGCGCTGCCGGGTAAGCCTGCACAGGGGCGAGGAAAGCCCGATCCGGGGATGGTTCAGCCCGGGCTTCATGAGCTGGGAGCCTTGCTGGCAGATTGTCTGCGAGGCCGACATAGAGGGCACAGGTTCGTTCACTACCCGGATTAGCTGGAACGAATCTGCAGTTTGATACCAAGGGCCGGTAAGCCATCTTGACAAGACCCGGCGTGCAGGGACAAGGCCTGCCACGCCCGATGCTTGCGTGTATTAAAGGGCAACAACACAACTTTTCCAAACCTCCGGCTTGCCTCAGGAGAATTGACAGATCGCCGATAAGAAGCTAATTTAAGATGTGGGCCCGGTTATCAGGTCTTTATAATTAATCTTTGGGAGTGCTATGATCAGTAAGGAAGTACGCAGATACCCGCGCCACGAAAAGGAGTTCCGGATTGAGTACACCGTAATTTCCGGTTTGGCTCCCCTTAGAGTGCTCGAAGCCCACACTCTGGATTTCAGCTTGAG
>CAZSTM010000096.1:0-10574 GCA_964609635.1 uncultured Gemmatimonadales bacterium | reverse complement strand
ATGCCCTCCCTGCGGTTGTAGTTGGCGGTCCAGGCGTCCATCACCACCCACTTGGCATAGTCATTAGACCAGAACTCCAGGCTGTGGTGCCAGTGGCAGGGGACAATCCTGCTGTGAATGCCCAGCGAGGCCAGGCACTGCATGGTGACCAGCTGCTTGTAAGTGCACCATAGCTGGTCGCCCCGGTCGATGCGGTCCAGGATGTCGAGCGCGCTCCAGAGCGGGTACTCGATCGGCGAGCTGTGAGCCCAGAGGTTGCAGATAAAGTGGGCTATTCTCGCCGCCGTCTCCAGGTCGCTGCCGGCATCCCGGACCAGCCGGTCAATCTCCAGTCGGCGGTTCAGCTCTGCGAGCCGGGGTTCATCGGCGCGCTGGAAGCTGAACGGATGTTTCGGCAGGTGTGCCGAGCCGCTGACAAAACGCTTGAAATATATGCCGTGCATGGCCGCGGAGTCTGCTTCCGCATTCGGAATCCGGTACTCGTAACCTACACGGGGCCCGGTCTCCGGGAACCCGGCAGACGGTGCGGCACTTGTAAGAATCAAGCCTGAAGCGGCTGAAACCAGCGAAAAGGCCTTTGCTAAAGACGACATCTCATCCTCCTGGTCCTGGTTAGTCTCTTACAAATGAGATTGAACTCAAAATGGTTATAATTATTTGACATGATAACAGGATGGACATGATTTTGAAAGCCAAAATCCTGTAAATCACAGCAAAAAGAAAGCCTAAGATTATGCCACACAAAGAAATGACGGAAAAAATAATCCGGTTTATCCTGTTATCTTGTCTAATTTTTTGGTTCCGGCTTGTCCCGGTTAGGATTCGGTGAGCCGGTCCCGGAGAAAATACCATCAAGAATGAATTTTAACAACAAATGTCAGAGATTTTTCCATAATGTCTCTCAACCTGTTTATGCCGGACAAACTCTTTTCTTCCGCTAAATCCTTTAAACCATTTTATCAGATAATATGGCCTAACTCTCTAAATAAATGTTAGTTAATATTGTTGGTTTTTAAATATTTTATTTTTAGCCAGGTTTTATCTCATGACATTGACATAGTTTTCAAAAACTGCTAAATTAAGTATACTGCCGATTTGACATGAACTTATCCCTTTATGAAAATTATGGATACCACCGATTACAGAATTCTGGTCACCGATGAAGACCCGGAAGCCGCCTCCAGGGTAATGGGCGCATTGAGGGCCGGTGGATTCCAGGCTTCCAGTGTATCCGCCATGCCCCGCCGCGACAAACTTCAGGCCGCGGGCGATACGGTCATCCTGGTGGTGATAACCGGCGGGATTCACGAGCGTGGCACCCTGAGTTTCCTGAAAGGAATAGAGAACGGGCCGCCGAGCCTGGGAGTGATTTGTCTTATCGAGCCCACGGAGCCGGAGAAACTCTCCTTTTTCGACCGTCAGGGGGTCGATGCGGTTTTCGAAAAGCCCGTAGATGGAGAGGAAATCGCCAAGGCGGTGATCCGTCTGATCGAGCGCAAACGCCTGATCGGCAGCACCCGGATGATCGGGATAAGCCCTGCCATGCGCGAGGTAATCGAGCGGGTGGCGCAGTATTCCCAGGTCAATTCCACGGTTCTGATCTCCGGCGCCAGCGGTACCGGTAAAGAGCTGGTGGCTCAGGCGATCCATAGCTTGAGCGAGCGACGCCACAAACAGTTCATCGCTGTCAACTGCGCGGCGATCGCCGAGGGAGTGCTGGAGAGCGAGCTTTTCGGCCACGAAAAAGGATCGTTCACCGGGGCCAGCGCCTTACGAAAAGGGCACTTCGAGTTCGCTTCCGGCGGCACCATCTTCCTGGACGAGGTTGGCGAAATGCCTCTCTCGGTGCAGGTGAAACTTTTGCGTGTGCTCGAGGAGCGCGAATTCATGCGGGTGGGAGGCAGCCACAAAATCCGGGTGGATGTGCGCATGATAGCCGCTACCAACAAGGACCTGGAATTCGAGGTGGAGCAGGGGAATTTCCGCCGTGATCTCTATTACCGGCTCAAGGTACTCTCGATCCATATCCCGCCTTTAAGAGACCGGCGAGAGGATATCCCGCTGCTGCTTAACTACTTTATCGAGCAGTTCTGCCGGGAGAACAACAAGACTTTCGCCGGTATCGACCCGGAGGCCCTGACCATTCTCAAGAATTACAACTGGCCCGGCAATGTCCGCGAGCTGCGCAACCTGGCCGAATCCATGGTGGTGCTCTCACTTGGCAGCCGCATCCGGGCCAAGGATATTCCCGAGCAGATATACCGGCGCGGCAGCCCCGAGCGCCTGCTGCCGGTGCTCAATCGGGATGTCCAGGCCGGGGATGACTGGAACCGCCGGCAGGAGGCTATGGAGCGCCAACTGCTCTACAAGGCGGTGATCAACCTGCAGAAAGACATGGGCGAGATCAAGCAGATGCTCTCCGGCGGTCGCGGTCCTTACCGGGATGAGAAATACCACGAGCAGGGGGTCGAACCGGGCGCCCCGGAGGGGCGTTCTTATCCCGCGGGAAGATACCCCGACAAGGACATTTCCGAGGTGGGTAGTGTTGAGTTGGAGCCCGATTCCGGCCTGTCAAAGGGACAGAGCATGCAGGAAATCGAGCGGGAGGCCATTACCCGCACCCTGGAGAGCGTAGGCGGCAACCGGCGCAAGGCGGCCAAAATACTGGGAATCGGCGAAAGAACGCTCTACCGCAAGCTCAAGGAGTACGGCCTGCGGTAACCGTAAAATTTGACAGCGAAAATCCCACTTGGATCATACCGTTTAACCTGCCATAATAGAGGTGCGACGTTCGTAAATTCTGCATTGCAGGCATAAAAACCTCTTACGATCATTGGTACCGTTATTTGGATCAGGTTATACGCTCTTTATTACTCCGTCAGGGAGGTGAACCGATGCGGAATATTTTCAATCATGCCCTTCTCATTCTTAGCCTTTGCTCCGCCGCGGCCTTTGCCCAGCAGACTGTGACCGTCAGGCCCCGGGCGACCGATGAAATCCTCCTCAATCCGGGGGTGGGGTTCAACACCTCCCAGCACCTCGAGCGCCGGCCCGGCCCGGATTCGATTTACAACTATACCGAAAGACTGCTTGACGAAGAGCAGTATCCCAAAACGACCATCGCCTATCTGCGTTTCAACTGGTACACTTTCGAGCCCGAAAAAGATGTCTACAACTGGTACATAATAGACGACGCCCTGAAGCTCGCCGTCCAGCGCGGTCAGAACCTGGCCCTGCGCCTGGTTCCCTACGGCAACCGGCCTCATGACGACATCCCTGGCTGGCTCCGGGCTCAGATCGGTGAAAGCCGGGACCTGGCCCACAGTTTCTGGCGGGTCGATCCCGAGGACCCCCGGTATGTCGAGAACTGGACCGACCTGGTAAGGGAGGTGGGAGAGCGCTACGACGGCCACCCGGACCTCGAGTTTGTCGATATCTCGATAGTGGGCTTCTGGGGCGAGGGTGCGGGTTCGAACCTGCTCACCCAAAAGACCAGAAAAGCCCTGGTCGATGCCTACCTCGAGGCTTTCCAGAAAACCCAACTGGTGATGCTCCTGACCGATGAGAGGACCAATGGATACGGTCGCTCGAAGCGCGAGGTGGGCTGGCGTGTCGACTGCCTGGGCGACCTCGGGTTCTGGGCCGATGAGCAGGACGGCTGGACCCACATGTGGGACTGCTATCCCCAGAGAATCATCGAAACCGGCATGCAGGATGCCTGGAAAACCGCGCCTGTGGTCCTCGAGCTCTGCGGAGTCTTCAACACCTGGAAGAACCGGGAAGGCTACGGCATGGAAGAAGTTAAATATATAATCCAGCAGTCTCTCAAATGGCACATCTCGATCCTCAACGCCAAATCCTCTCCCGTGCCTCAGGAGTGGCGGCCGCTGATCGATGAGTGGCTTAAAAAAATGGGCTACCGCCTGGCACTGCGCAAGTTCACTTACCCCGCAGTGGTCAGGCCCCGCGGGAAGCTCGTCTTTACCACCTGGTGGGAGAACCGGGGCGTGGCCCCGTGCTATAAGAAATTTCCCCTGGCCCTGAGGCTTAATAGTCCCCGGCACAGCCGGATTCTGCCGACCGGGGCGGATATCACCGGCTGGCTGCCCGGCGACAACCTTTACGATGATGCGGTCTTCCTGCCGCCTGATACTCCTGAAGGCGAATACGATCTCGAGATCGGCATCCTCGATCCGCGCACTCTGAAACCCAATGTCAGGCTTGCCATCGAGGGCCGCACACCGGAGGGCTGGTACAAGCTGGGTCGCATAAGTGTCGGAGAGTGAATCTTAAAGCTCAAACAGCGGCTATCAACTAGGCTATGGGGAATATCGGCTTACTTCTCAACCTGTCCCAGGGAAAAGCGATGAGCACTCGAAGAGATTTTTTGCGGACCTGTGGCCTGGGCAGTGCCCTGCTGGCAGCGGGCAACTGTCTTCCGGGATGTAACGGCCAGACTGGCACTCGACCTACAGGCAAGCGTCCTCCCAACATTATTTTCATCTTCACCGACGACCACGCCGCTCAGGCAATCAGTGCCTATGGCTCGCGCATTAACCGTACGCCCAACATCGACCGGATCGCCCGCGAGGGCGTGCTCTTCCGTAACTGTTTCGTCACCAACTCGATCTGCGCGCCCAGCCGGGCGGTTATCCTCACCGGCAAGCATAGTCACCTCAATGGCGTACCTACCAACCGCGAAACTTTCGACGGCGCCCAGCAGACATTTCCCAAACTTCTCCAGCAGGCCGGCTACCAGACAGCAATGATCGGCAAATGGCACCTGAAGAGCGAGCCCACCGGGTTCGACTTCTGGAAAGTGCTGCGGGGCCAGGGCAACTATTACAACCCGGTCCTCAGGACCCCCGAGGGTACCGAAGAACTGACCGGCTACACCACCGATATCATTACCGACATTTCGCTTGACTGGCTGCAGAACGGGCCCTCGGCCGGCAAGCCGTTTTTACTGATGTGCCAGCACAAGGCCCCGCACCGGCGCTGGGAGCCGGGCCCGGATCACTTGAACACCTATGACGATACGATGATCCCCGAGCCCCCCACCCTGTTCGACGACTACCGGGGGCGCTCCAGCGCGGCTCAGCAGCAGAAAATGACTATCAGTGGCCACATGAACGAACGGGACCTGAAACTGGAGCCTCCTCAAAATCTGAACGAGCAGCAGTTGACCCTCTGGAACGCGGCCTACGAGCCCAAGAATAAAAAATTCAGGGAGGCGGGCTTGAGCGGCGACGACCTGACCCGCTGGAACTACCAACGCTACATCAAGGATTATCTGCGCTGCGTGGCCTCGGTGGACGACAACATCGGCCGGATGCTGGATTACCTGGATGAGTCCGGACTGGCCGAAAATACCATCGTCGCCTACAGTTCGGACCAGGGGTTCTACCTGGGCGAGCACGGCTGGTACGACAAGCGCTGGATGTACGAGGAATCGTTCCGTATGCCGCTGGTGGTACGCTGGCCGGGAGTGGCCCAGGAAGGCAGGGAAATAACAGAGTTGGCGCAGAACCTGGACTTTGCCGCTACCTTTCTGGATGCCGCCGGCGTGGAGGTGCCGCAAGATATTCAAGGCACAAGTCTGCTTCCGCTACTGAGGGGCCGCACACCGGCAGACTGGCGCAAGTCACTCTATTATCAATATTACGAATTCCCGGCCGTGCACATGGTCAATCAGCACTACAAGCTTATCTACTATTACCAGTTGGACGAGTGGGAGCTCTTTGACATGAGGCGCGATCCCAGCGAGTTGCGTAGCCTGTACGACAACCCGCTCTACCAGGACGTGGTAACCGAGCTCAAAGCGGAGCTGAAAAAGCTGCGCACACAGTACAAGGTACCCGAGGGTGGCCTCGAAGAACTGAAAGTAAAACTCGGGATCAATTAAGCTGACTACTTAGCGCGAAATAGCTGGAAAGGATATTGCCCATGGGCATAACCATGAGAGTGCTGCAGAATTACGATTAAGATATTTACAATAATCTGATGTATTATTTCCATCTTTCTTTCTGATATAAAGCCTGCATGTGGTGCAAGTCTTCCTGTATTCTGTATATTCTGTCTAAACACCGTACTTTTCCCCGGATTCTCTCTTGGTTTTCCTCATCAGCGGCGTTCAGATTAGTTCCAAGTGGTACCGGGGAGAATACTAGTCAAACGAGTAGAAGCGCAATTGCTGGATTTATCTTACAATTAGTGGTATCGTTATTGGAGGCAAGTCACTACCCTGACTTGAGTCCAGCCCAAGCGGTCCGGCCAATAACCTAAGGAGAAATCCTAGAGTAAGAATTATCAAGTGGCAGTGCTCTGAGATCTTTCTCTACATCCGGAGGTTACCATGCCGGCATTGCGTTTTCCCTTCGTCTTTTCTCCCATCCTCCTTCTTCTTGCCGTACTGCTCACCCCAAAGATCTCCATTTCCCAGGTCCAGCCCACGGTAGAGTTTACTTACCGGGGCGATATTAACGAAGACGGCCAGGTAAATATCTTCGACTTGCTGGAAATGCTCGAGCTTCTCACCTCCGAGCCGGAGACCGACAGACAGCGGCAGATTGCCAATGTCGATAAATCGGCGGACGGCGATATAAACATTTTCGACCTCTTAGCCATTCTGAATTTACTTGCCGGCGGGGAACCCGAGATTATCTACTGGGGACCTGCCATAGCCGGTTTAAGCCCTTTGAGCGCGGCTGCCGGGGATACGGTAGGTATAACTGTTATTAACTTTGGTGAGAGTATCGCGGTCGATCAGTGCAGGGCGTATATAGAAGAGGTGGAAGTAGAGCTCATAGATTTCAGCCTGGACAGCATCAGCATAGTTGTCCCCGGCTGGTTCTCCGGAGGTGAGGTATCGCTGATCGTGGCGAGCGATACAACCAACAGCAAATATTTGAACCTGCAGATAAGAGAGCAGGTGCAGGCCGGTGAAGGGGGCGTAGTCCTGCATCCGGACGGGGCAAACATAGATATACCTGCCGGTGCTCTACAGGAGGATGCGGCGATCTATGTAGAGGTTCCTACCGAAGACCAGCTGGAGGCGATGGAAATTTCTGCAGATACCGGCACCACCATTGTTTTGTTCGGGCCGTCGGGCACCTGTTTTACCGAGCCGGTTACTGTTTCCCTGCCCTGGCCGAACAGTGCCACGGATGCCGATTCTCTGGGTGCACAGTATTACGATGAAACCGAGGGAGCCTGGCAAGCCATAGGAACGGTGGGTTCAGATCCCGAACAGAGGCTGGCCTATGTCCAGACCGACCGTCTTAGGGCATTCAAGGCTGTCAAGACGCAGGTTGTGCAGGTCAGGGTACTGACAACATCTCGCTGGGCTACATTCAGACTGGTCGGCGGTGGAGTAATGAGTCTCCACCATCTGATATCAGCAAGTGAGGAAGCAACTGCAGTAGAGATAAGAGGTGATACGATATACCTGAGTCAGACGATAGAGCAGTCAGAGTCGGGAGATGTACAGCCATATGCGCAAGAGATAGTGGAGATGGTTGTGGATATGTCTTGCAATGTGCCGGACATGTCCGGGGAGCTTGTGTTCAATATCAAACAAAGCAGTATCGGTGGAGCCTGGACTCATGTGGCGCTGGCGAACTACCTCGCCGGCGAGCCTAATAACCGAGAGTATTTCTGGTGGGGAGGGATTAAAGATCTTAGCTCGCCGCCGTACAGCAAGACCGTTAAGATTTCCGCCGCAGAGCTGTTCAGCCGGTCTCCGGCCAGGATTCCGCCTGCTGTGGACCCCACCACCCTGGATAAGAAAGTACTATTTGGTTATCAGGGATGGTATTTATGTCCGGGGGATGGCTCTAATTTGGCAAGGTGGCAGGCCTGGATGAAACATGGTCCGGAGCCTGTAGCTGAAAATATCGGGATAGATCACTGGCCGGACATGTCTGAGCTATCCCCGGAGGAACGGTTCGCAACAGAGATGACGCTCCCGGACGGCAGCCCTGCAGAGCTGTTTTCGAGCTATCCCAGAAAAACCGTGGTAAGGCATTTTAAATGGATGGAGGACTATAGCCTGGACGGTGTATTTGTTTCGAGACACCCGGGTTTACCTGAGACTGGATTGAAATCTTTGTGGTTCTGCAATTATAACAAGAAAGTCCAAAACGTTCGTGCCGGCGCAGAGGCGCACGGTAGAGTCTTCGCCATAGAACATGCTTGGGATTTATCGAGCCACACATTGGAAGACTTCAAGAATGACTGGATTTTCCTGGTCGATGTCTTGAAAATAACGGAGAGTCCGAACTACCTGCATCACAAGGGTAAGCCGGTGCTTGCCGTCCAGGGTATTGCCGACTGGGATGATTGGGAGGCATTTGCAGCTAGTGATTCTTTAATAAATTGGCTGCAAGTAGAGGCTGATCCAAAGTATCAGGCCACGGTGATGGGCGGTGTCCAGGAGGGTTGGCATATGCATGACGCAGATACCCAGACGGACTGGTATCCGGTTTTACGCTCATTTGATGTACTCTACCCATGGTTTGCGCCGTATAATTACGAGCAGGCAGACTGTTACAAGTATGATTATCTCCTGCCTGGTATAGCGGAGGCTTCGGCGGCAGGAGTGGAATATATGCCGGTTATCCGGCCCGGCTTCTCCGTGTTCAATGGAAATCAACGGCTCTATGACTACAAGTTGAACATAAGCCCGCGCCTGGGAGGGAAATTCATCTGGCTTCAGGCATATAACGCTATCTCGGCCGGTGCGAATATGATCTATATCGCCGTGTTCGATGAGTTTAACGAGGGTACCCCAATGTTAAAGCTGGCTGCTACGAGTGCAGATCTGCCGGTTGGAGTGACGCTCTTAACGCTGGACGTGGATGGATATGCGGTTCCGGGTGACTGGTACCTCAGGGTTGCCGGTGAAATCGGCAGGATGCTGCGCGGTGAGATTCCGCTCTCGCCGGAAATGCCGCTGGCTCTGCCCGCTTATGACCCGAATCTGGACACTAACCTGGATACTAAGTTTATACCGGAAATCGAAATGGTATCAATCCCCGAGGGGACTTTTGAAATGGGCAGTGAAAGCGGTGATAGTACCGAAAAACCGGTACACACGGTCACAGTGAGCCCTTTCCAGATGAGTCAGTATGAAATCACCAACGCCCAGTACGCTGCATATTTGAATGACGCTTTTGAAGCATCGGACGAGCTCACGTTGATAAACGCCACCACGAGTGAAGTGAGAGGAGCCTTCTGTGACAGAGAAGAATTGTATATAGATCTTGAAGGAAGCTATGATTCGGACAACAGGTGTTGGATCAGTTTTGACGGCAGCAGTTTCAGTGTTGCCCCCGGCAAGGAGGACTGGCCGGTAGTGTATGTAACCTTGTATGGTGCCGGGGCGTATGCCATGAAATATGGATTTGATTTGCCTACGGAAGCTGAGTGGGAGTATGCCTGCAGGGGAGGAGAGCAGTATGAGTATGGCACTGATGACGGGACTATAAGCAGTGCGAAGGCCAACTATGACTCGAACATCGGCCACCCGGCAGATGTTGGCAGTTACCCGGCGAATCCATTTGGATTGTATGATATGAGTGGTAACGTGAATGAATGGTGCAGCGATTTGTATGGAGAATACAGCAGCGAGAGCCAGATAGACCCCCAAGGACCGGATACCGGCTATAGACGAGTCAAGCGTGGTGGTGATTGGATCAGTGAAGTTGACCAGTGCCGTTCGGCATTTCGCAGCTCCAGCCCTCCCCACAACACTACTTACGGCTATAATGTGGGTTTCCGGGTGGTTAAGCGGCCCTAGAGAAATTCTACCTCAGTCTTAATTATATACGCTTAACAGGTCGGAACCCGGTATAGATCCTGTTTCCGCCGTTGCCGGACAGGTATAACGGCCCATCCGGGGAGAAGGTGGATCACCTGGCTTTGCCTTTGACAATGCTGATATCTCTGAGGCGCCCGATTGCGGGAAGCTCGCTCACCAGCGGCCCGGCGTACTCGATGAATTTACCGCTGACCTGGTTGTCCCCCTCAAAAAAGTCCCTGGGCATGGTTACCGTGTGCTTGGCGACTTTTTTCAGCTCCACGATCTGATAGTCAACTGCGTAAGGTTTGTTACTCCGCCGTTTGATCGCCACGCTGCCCTCGAACTGGCCTTTCACCGCGGCGTTGACCGCCTCCTCTCCCACCCTGCGGGCTTCCACGGCATCCACCTCGGAGACAATTCCGGGGAAGCAGCGCTGAAGATACCCGAAAGTATCCGAACGCATCCGTGAGACCTTGAGATTACTTTTGATCAGGGAACTCAAGGCATCACCCAGCGCGCCCGTGCCGGAGAGCTGCACGTTGCCGTGGCTGTCTTTCTCCACTTCTTTTTTAAGACTCATGATAATCGGATTTCCCGATTTGTCATGAACCCCCTCGCTGACCGCCACCACGCAGCGCCCGTACTTCTTGTAAACTTTCTCGACATCGGCTACAAACTTGTCGGTATCGAACACGTTCTCCGGGCAGTAAACCAGGTGCGGCCCGTCATCCGGGCGCTCTCTTCCCAGCACCGAGGCGGCGGTAAGGAACCC
>CAZSTM010000095.1:0-10576 GCA_964609635.1 uncultured Gemmatimonadales bacterium | reverse complement strand
AATTGATTCGCGACGCCGGCGCGGTTATTTTGAAAACTTGAGATATACTTTTTACCGATGACAGTGAATCCTGCGGCTGAATATTCAGTTAAGCCGGTATCAGGTACCACCTTGATGCAGCGACTAAATAAACTTTTTCGCCATGGGAGTTTTGACCATGAGTAGCAAAGCGGCGGTAACGGTTTTCTGGCTGGGCCTACTCTGCCTGGCGGGACTTTACCCGCCACCGGCGGCTGCCGAGAATTCGGATGAAGGCTACGATTACTCGATGATCGATCAGCATGCCCTTAACGCCCCGGAAGAACTCAAGAGCTCGGTCGAAAGCCTGGTGGACTATCTGATCAAACCGGCGCGTAATGATCGCGAGAGACTCCGAGCCATCTTCCGCTGGATCACTCACAATATCGCCTATGATACCGAGGGCTTCTTTGCAGGCATGAACGTGCAGGAGGCCGATACCCAAAAAGCACAGAATACAGGATCCCAGACCTCCAAGGATACCTTGCAGACAACGCCGGGTGCACAGCCCTCTGAAACTCAAAGCACGCCCATATCAGGGGCCATAACCCCGGAAATGGTGCTGGAGAGAGGCACGGCGGACTGTTACGGCTATTCCGTGCTGACTGATGCCATGCTCTCCGGGGCCATAATGGGAGGTGCCCTGCAACAGGCAGGTGCCGAGGGGCAGGAAGGTGTCTCGGAGTCGAAAGGAGCTCTGGGGACGAATATCTTCCAGGTGGAAGGATTCGCCAAGGGCTACGGCTACAGGGTAGGATCGGATTTCGAAGGCGCCAACCACGCCTGGAACGAGGTGGAGCTCGACGGTGAATGGTATTTCCTGGACTGCACCTGGGGAGCCGGCCGGCCGAACGAGCAAAATATGTTCATCCGCGAGTTCGAGGACTATTATTTCCTCACCCCTCCCGAGGAGCTGGTTTATACACATTTACCCGGGAACCCTGAACAGCAGCACCTGGAGTCCCCGGTCTCCAGTCAGGAGTTTATCGAGATGGCCTATCTCTGGCCCGCTTATTTCAAATACGGGCTGGAAATGGGAAACCATCAAGAATCGATCATCCAGACAGACAGTACCCTTTATCTCACTCTTTTCGCCCCGGATTCCATACTGCTGATGGCCGACTTGAGAAAAGGACAGCAGGAGTTGGACCAGAGCTATGTTTTTATTCAGAGAGACACCACCCGCTTTGATATCCATATGGTCTGTCCGTTGACCGGAGAATACATACTCCGGCTTTACGCTAAATCGAGAGGCCAGGAGGGCAGTTACAAGGAAATTATGAATTACCTCATTACCTCTTCGGCCAGGGCTTCGCAAAACAGTGGTTTTCCGATCGCCTACGAGATGTTCGGGCTGCAGCAGGGATTTGTCTATACTCCGCTGCAGGGCTTCCTGAGCCCGGAGCGGCCCCAGCAATTCAAGCTGAGAGTGCCGCAAGCCAAAAGAGTGGCCGTGGTGATCGGTGAACAGTGGCACTACCTCGAACCCAACGAGGACCTGTTCGAGGGCGAGGTCACTCTCGAACCGGGTGTGGTAGGGGTTTACGCCCGGTTCCCCGGGAGTATGGTTTTCGAGGCCCTGCTCGAGTACACGGTGCTGGAAAACTAAGAAACCTGCGGTTTCATCATCTATAAGGGACGGTTTTCTTTGCTGATCTTGAATAGCAAGGGTACGCTTAGGCGGAACCTTGCTCTGGGACGACAGAAAAGATTCCGGAAAGAAAAAACTGCATGACTATATCTAGATTTGAGCAATCCTTGCAGGAGACCATCCTGGTCTGCGACGGCGCGATGGGAACGATGATCTACGCCCGGGGGGTGTATATCAACCAATGTTTCGATGAGCTTAATCTGTCGAACAGGGAATTGATCGGTAAGATCCATCATAATTATGTAAATGCCGGCGCCCAGGTGATAGAGACCAATACTTTCGGGGCCAACCGGATCAAGCTGGGCCGTCACGGGTTGGCCGAGCGCCTGCCGGAGATAATCGCCGCAGGCGTGGAGGTGGCCCGCGAGGCGGCCGAATCCGGGCCCGGTGTGTATGTGGCCGGTTCGGTGGGACCGCTGGGAGCGGCGCTGAAAAGCAGCCGGGGAATAGGGGAGAAAGCCGCCAGGGAGGCTTTCTCCGAGCAAATAGAACTGCTTATCGAAAACGGAGTGGACCTGGTGCTGCTGGAGACTTTCACCGATCCGGACGAATTGGTCCTGGCCCTGGAGACCGCCAGAAGTCTTACGCACAGTATCCCGGTGGTGGCCCAGGCGGTTTTCAATGAGAGGGGCGAGACCTCAGGCGGCAAGAGTGTCGAGGAAGTAACCGCCAGGCTGCTGGAACACAATCCCACGGCGGTGGGGATGAACTGCCGCCTGAGCGCCGACCTGATGCTGCCGCTGATTGAACGTATGCGCAAGGTCACCGGGCTTCCTCTTACCTACCAGCCGAATGTCGGATCTGCCAGGGTGGTGGAGGACCGCGATATATACCTGTCAACCCCGGAATTCATGGCCGAGTACGCACGCCGGGCCATACAGAGCGGCGGAGTCAAGCTGGTGGGCGCCTGCTGCGGCTCGACTCCGGAGCATATCAGGGCTATCTCCGCCGTGGTACGCATGCTCCGTCCGGCCCGGGTGGTCGCAGGCGTAAGTCGCGCTCCGGTGCCCGAGCATCCCGCGGTCGAGGTGATTCCCTGGAGCGAGAAATCCCCGTTCGCCACCAGGCTTGCCGCGGGGAAATTTGTCAGCAGTGTGGAAATTCGCTCGCCCAGAGGCACCGAGAGTCAAAAAGTAAGAACCGCCGCAGCCGAGCTCGCCGCCGCAGGAGTGGATGCAATGAACATCCCGGACTGCCCGCGCGCCTCGGCCCGCATGAGCCCGATGGCCCTGGCCTCGGCGCTCAATCCCGGGGCGGGTATCGAACTCATCGTGCATTACACCTGCCGCGACCGCAACCTGCTGGGTATCCAGGCGGACCTGCTGGGGGCTCACTGCCTGGGTTTGCGCAACATCCTCGCTGTCACCGGAGACCCGCCCAAACTGGGGGATTACCCGGATGCCACGGCGGTCTACGATGTGGACTCAATCGGCCTGGTTTCGATTATCAATCGACTGAATCACGGTCAGGACATGGCGGGTAACTCCATCGGCGCCGGAACCGCTTTCCTTATCGGGGTCGGAGCCAATCCCGGAGCGGCCGACCTGGATGAGGAGGTGCGCAGGCTCCGGGCGAAAATCGAAGCAGGCGCCGAATACCTGTTCACTCAGCCGGTCTATGAAATGGACTACCTGCATGCCTTCCTCGACCGGACCGGAGAACTGCCGATTCCTCTGCTGGTTGGACTCTTGCCTCTTTACAGCTACCGGAACGCCGAGTTTCTGCACAACGAGGTTCCCGGGATGAGCGTGCCGGAATCGATCCGCCGAAGGATGCGCCGGGCCGGCTCGGGAGCCGCCGCAGCCGATGAAGGCGTGGCAATCGCCCGGGAAACCCTCCAGACCGTAAGAGACCGTGTCCAGGGGGCTTACATCATTCCGCCGTTCGATAAATGGGAGCTGGCCCTGCGGGTGCTGGACGGCTTTATCGAGCACCAGGGGGCCGGCCCGGAAGTCGAATAAACCTGAGAAAGGACTGACCATGGCCAGGATAGAGACTGAAAAGATGGACCTGGAGGAAGCCAGAAAGCTGGGGATCGATTCCTGGAGCCGCTGGGAATGCGAACCCTCCAAGTTCGACTGGAGTTATCCCGGCTCGGAGACCGCCTATGTTTTCGAGGGGGACGTGGTGGTAACCACCCCGGAAGAAAAAGTGAATATCACGGGCGGTATGCTGGTGACTTTTCCGGCGGGTTTGAGCTGCACCTGGGAGGTGCGTAAAAAAATCTCCAAGGTCTATACCTTCGATTTCAGGAAAGAATGATCTTGCCGGCTCGTTCAGTTTGCCCTGGATGCTTTGAGAAGTCGTGTTTCGCTATTGGTATATAATTTATAATATATAAAATAATATATACAGAATCAATATTTCGGATTTGCCCGGGAAAAATAAGGCTGCTACCGAACGGGAATTTTTCATGCGCATTACACCTTCATTAATAAAATATCTTCTGGCATTCTGGGGCCTGGCTCTGGTTTCACTCCACCTTTATGCTGCGCTTACCGGCTCGAGCACCCTCTGGGGAGTGGATTCCTGGTCCTATTTCCCTCTGTCTGTTACAGCGATCCTCTTCCTGGTGGGGTCGGTGTTTCTTTTTTCCTACACCTCGCGACCTCTGGTTTCTTTTTTTGAGAACACCTTTGCCCGGGTGCTGCCTGCGTTCAAGTTGTTCAGAGGTTATCCGGCGGCCGGGCTTCTGGCTGCTGCGGCGGGAGGTCTTTTCTGGCTGCTGCACTGCCGGGTTCACCTGCTGGGGGATGGTTACCTTTTGATCCGCACCCTGGAAAAGGACAACTGGAGCCATAAAACCGGAACCCTGGCCGGTTATCTTACCTGGCTTACCCGGGAATTCATCGGCCGTTTTACCGAGGTGACACCACTGGGCGCATACCAGATTGTAAGCGTAATCAGTGGAATGATCTTCGTTTACCTGCTGTATCTGCTGGCCTGCCGGATGGGCAAACAGGAAGGCCACTCTGCCTTGATTTTCCTGGGCCTGCTCACCCTGGGATCGACCCAGCTTTTTTCGGCTACGTTGAAACCTATCCGCCGGTGGTTACCGCTGTGCTGTTGTACCTATTTCTGGCAGTCCTTCAGCTTGAAAGCGGCCGCAGTGTATTCTGGCCGGCGGTTGCCTTCCTTTTATGCGTGTTGATGCATCTTGCCACGGCCGGTCTGGCTCCATCATTAGGTTATCTGTACTGGCATTGGTGGAAAAATTTCCCTAAGAGACCGAAAGCGGGTTACCTGGCGCTTGCAGTGCTTGGGCCGATATTTACCGTGACAATTTTTCTGCTGTTGATCGGGTTAGGGCCGGACGAGATTTTCGGCTTCACAGAGGGAACTGCCTTTCCGTTCATGCCCTTTGTGTCGGAGAGCTCTGCCGGGTTCAATTATCATTTTTTCAGCTTCTCCCACCTGATCGACTTACTCAACCTGGTATTACTTATCTCTCCCTTTTGCATTCCTCTGTGTCTGCTTCTGTTTGGACATAAGAAAATTCTGCAAAGTAAAATCTGGTTTCTGATTCTGGCGTCGTTTTTCCCGTTGGGGTCGCTGGCCCTGTTTAACCCGGCACTGGGATTCCCCAGAGATTGGGATGTTTTTGCCTTCGGTTTGATTGCTCCTAGCCTTCTCGGGATAGTGACGCTGATTCGAGTAGCCGGCAAAAATAAAGATTTGCTGCGCTATGCAGGCACGGTGGTCATTGCAGTGGGGCTGGTGCATGTGGTACCCTGGGTGCTCATCCAGGCTGATGAGGGGCGCTCTCTCGCGCGCTACGAGAACCTGCTGGCCGGCGAGGTTTTGCGCTCGAGATATGCGCGCTCCTTCGGCCACGAGGAAATCGCCGTTTACTACCGCGAGCGCAGCCGGCTATCCCAGGCCGAGATGCACTACCGGAAGGCCATCGAGGCCGACCCGGACTCTTACCGGCTTTATGCCGGGCTGGCTACCGTTCACTCCCTGTTGGGCCAAAAAGACAAGGCGTTGACCGGATTGTTGAAAATGATCGAATTAGAACCTGAATCCCTGCGGGCCCAATTCAGCCTGGCTCTGTTTTACCAGCAAGAGGGAAAGTATGCCGAAGCGGAACGGCATTACCAGAAAGTGCTCGAGATAAATCCCGCCCACCTCCCGGCAGTCTGCAACCTGGGCTCCGTCTATTTCAAACAGGGTTTTATAGATAAGGCGATCCTGCTTTACCGTTATGTGCTCGAACAGGATCCGGCAGATAACACCACCCGCGCCAACCTTCAGGCGGCTCTTCGTGTCAAGGAGATAATGGACTCTGCTGCGGATTCGACTTCTTCGAACGGAATCCCCCTTGAATAGTACGTGGATTTGATAATTATTCTTGACTTGCATGGCTAAGATGATTAGTATATGTATAAGTGGTGCAAGATATGTATGGCAAATAAAAGCTCTTTTTTGACATTCTATCGCTACTTTTTCCTCGAAAAATTAAAGCGGATGAAACTGAAATCTATCGAAATAATCGGTTTCAAATCTTTTGCCAACCGGGTAAAGCTCAATTTCCCCAGGGGGATTACGGCCATTGTCGGGCCCAACGGTTGCGGCAAGAGCAACGTTATCGAGGCTATCCGCTGGGTGCTGGGCGAGCAGAACGCCAGGACTCTGCGCAGCGAGCGGATGGAAGAGGTGATTTTTAACGGCACCAGACGGCGCAAGCCGCTTGGAATGGCGGAGGTTTGTCTTGATTTTTACGATCCCGGGCACCGGCTGGGTCTGGAAACGGACGAGGTGGTAATCAGCCGGAAGATTTTTCGCAGCGCCGAGAGTATCTACTCGATCAGCCGGGCTCCCTGCAGGCTGCGGGACATTCAGGACCTGTTCATGGACACCGGAATGGGCAGCCACGCCTACTCGATGATCGAGCAGAGCATGGTGGAAGCGGTCTTGAGCGACAAGGCCGAGGAGCGGCGTTTTCTGTTCGAGGAAGCCGCGGGTATCATGAAATACAAGCAGCGCAGAAAAATCGCCTTGCGCCGTCTAGAGGCCACTGAGGGTGATCTGCTGCGGATCAATGATATCGTAGCCGAGGTGGAACGCACCACCAGGTCTCTCGGTCGCCAGGTGCGCAAAGCTCGCCGTCACCAGGTGCTCACCGACAAGCTGTGCCGTGTTGCGGTAACTCTGGCTCTTCGAGAGCTGGATCATTTGGGCGCCGAGCAGGAGCCGCTCGAGCTTTCTCTGGCCGAGGTCAAGCAGAGGCTGGCCGCAGCCATGGCCGTTGAGGACTCGGAAGGGGCGCGCTACGAGGGCTTGCGGACCCGGATTATCGAACGGGAGACCGCGGCTGAAGAGCTTGCCCGTGATTTTACGCAGCTCGGCACCGATATCCATGAAGCCGAAAATGAGTTGGGCGAGCTTCGGGAGAAACGTTCCGCCGGCAGGGAATGGGTTGCGGTCAACCAGGATCGCCTGCAGGGTTACACTGAGAATATCGAGCGACGTGCCGGGGAACTGGAAAAAAATAATCAACAGGTCGAGCAACTGCGAGGAGCGGTTGCCGGTGCCGAGGGAGAATACACCGCCGCTCGTCAGGCCTCCCAGGAGCAAGCGCTGCTGGTCGACCAGGCCCGCAAAAGCCTTGCCGCCCTGGAGACCAAGCGGGATGAGTTGCTGCGGCGTTCGGCGACTTTTACCAGCAGGGCCGAGGCTCTGGAGGAAGCCGCGGATCGGCAGAACAGACGTGCGGATGAGCTTGCCCGGCAGGCAGAAGACCTCCAGCGACAGTTGGACCAGACCTCCACTCCTGTGGAAGAGCTAAACGACCGGATAAGTTCTCTGGAGGATGAGCGCTTTGAGCTTATCGAGGCTGCCGAAAAAAAAGCTGTCGTGCTTAATGAGCATAGGCTGCATACCGAGTCGTTGAATGAGAATTTCAGGCAGGAGAGACTATCCCTCGACAGCCTGACCGGTGAATACAGTGTGCTCGAACGTTTGCAGAAAGAAATGGAGGGTTATGCCGAGGGCGTACGGTCGCTTTTCACCGGGCAGAGGACCCAGGGTTTGGAGGCGGTGGTGGCGGAAGTTTTCACTACCGAGCCGTGCTACGAACGGGCGGTCGAGGCTGCACTGGGGATCAGGCTCCAGGGCATTATCGCCAGTGATACACCCTCGATGCTGGGCGCTATCGAGAAGCTCAGGTCCACCGGCGCAGGCACCGCTACTTTTATTTCCCGCGACCTGGTCAACGGTTACAATGGCGGAGGCGAGCCGCTCGAAGGCCCGGTTCTGGCCTATTGCGATGAGGTGGTAAACTGCAACTCCGAATACGAGTTCCTGCGTAAGCTGTTGTTCTCCGGCATCGCTATCGTGGAGAACCTCCAGATCGCCCTCGATCTTCAGCACGGCATCCAGCGGCCTCTTCACCTGGTTACCCTGGATGGCGAGACTCTCTGCCAGTACGCGGTTTCGGGAGGCACCAGCGAGAGCCGGCAGGCCGAGGGGACTTTGTTGAAACGCCGCCGCCGGATGGAGAAGATCACCGCCGAGGCGGCCAAGATCTCCGGGCGGGTGGAAAAAATCGAGGCGGAACTGGGGGACTTGAACGCCAATGGCCGGCAGCTCGAACAAGAACACTCCGGCATTCAGGATGCCTTGCGGGAGTTGGAGGACAAAATAGATAATGTCGGAGCCGAGCGTAACAGGATCTCGCTCGAGCGCCAAAGCCTGGCTGTCCGTAAGACAACGGCCGAAGAGGAGGCGACTTCAGCTACCGCCAGAGCCGCGGACCTGGTGGCTCAGCGGGAGGAAATGGCGGGTGCGGCCGAATCGGCGCAGGAGAGCCTGAGAGAACTGGAGTCGAATATTGCGGGCGCCCGTACCGATCTCGAACGCCAGGAAACCGTGGGACAAAAGGCCTCCGAGATCATTCAGGAGGTCTCGCTGAAACTCACCGCGCACAGGACCCGGCTGGACGAACTGGAAAAAAACTCCGCCCAGCTGGAACGCGAACATACCAGTGCCGTGCAGGAAAAGCAGCGCCTGACCGAGCAGATCGAGCAGCGGAAAAACGACCTTTTGCAGTTCGACCGGAGAGAAGAATCTGTACGCTCTGCTCTCGATCAGGCCTTCGACAAGCGCGCCGGCCTGGAGATCCAGCGCCAGAAACACGAACAGGACCTGGCGGCGCTCAAGGATCAGGCCCGGGAACTCGAGGACAAGCTCAAGCAGATTCGCGCAGAACGGGAACAGGCCACCGAGACTCGCCACCAGTGCGAGCTGGAGCTCGAGAAAATTACCGGCCGAAAAGAGCGGATCGTTCAGCAGGTAGCCGACAATCACGAAATCGACATGTCGGCCCTCCCGGAGGATTTCCCGATGTTCCCGAACCCGGAGGATGAGAAAGAAAAAGACGAGCAAGTCACGGTCGAGCTGGTGGAAAAACTTCGCGAACGCATTCGCAAGCTGGGTCCGGTAAATCTTCTGGCCCTGGAGGACTACGAAAAGGAAAAGGAGCGGCTGGAGTTCCTGCTTTCCCAGCGGGAAGATCTGGCTGCGGCTCGTGACAGCCTTCTTCGCCTGGTGAATGAGATCAACAAAACCGCCTGCGAGCGCTTTCTTGATACCTTTTCCAAGGTGCAGGACAATTTCCAGGAAATTTTCGGCGCTCTTTTCGATGGCGGGCAGGCTCATGTGAGCCTGGCCGATGAGGAAGATCCGCTGGAGTCTGCGATCGAAGTGATCGCCAGGCCTCGCGGTAAAAGACTGCTGAACCTCGGACTGCTTTCCGGGGGCGAGAAAGCACTGACCGCACTGGCGCTGCTTTTCGCCATCTACTCTGTCAAGCCCTCGCCTTTCTGCATTCTGGATGAAGTGGACGCTCCCCTGGATGATGCCAATATTGACCGCTTCCTTTCGATTATCCGCAGGTTTGCCGAGCACACCCAGTTCGTGATAGTGACCCATAACAAACGCACCATGGAAGTCGCCGACTGCCTCTACGGAGTGACCATGCAGGAGGCCGGTGTATCCAAGGTGGTTTCGGTGCGCCTGAACCAGGTGGAAGACCAGGATCATTACCAAAACCAGTTAGAGGAACTGCCCAATGCCGGATAATGATAAATCCAGGTTTCCTCGGGAAAGAGCCGCCTACCAGAGTAGGGAGCGTCTGTATTGCTTCACGAGCTTTTTCGGCGAAAGTGTCTCGGATGCCCAGGGTGTGGTGATGAGAGTTGAAAGCGCCAATAAATGCCAGGACTGTCCGGATGCTGAAATCTGCTTCCGCTTGTACATCTTACGCCAGATGGAAAACCTGGCAGAAAACCAGCGTAAGATACTCGCCAGGCTCACCGTTCTCGAAAGTGGCGTGTTCTAACCCGAGCGCATGAATCGAAGACTCCCCTTGAGCCAAGCTGCCGGGAATCTTCGATTGTCAAGGTTTTTTGATTATTACTATTCTCGCGCCATTCAATTGTTGAAGGCTGTCAGACTCCTGGTAGAGCGGCCGGCCGGGCATCCCTGCGCGCTTTAGTAAATTCAAATCCAGGCCTACCACCCTGAAATAGACGGTTCCTCCGTTCGCCCCCGCCGATGGACGGCAGAGCACGATTCCTGGTCCTGAAACTAATTGAAAATAAATAAGTTATAAAAATGATATTGCGCTGCCGGCGAGATTGCATTATTATTGTCGGAGTTTTAAGAAGCGTGTTTTTAACACGCTTCTTGCTTGGTACACCCAATGTACCGACAAATTGTGCAGATTTTCAAATCAAGCCATTTGCAGGGTTTGCCCGAAATATTTCCGGGCAAAGAAGTCATTGAAAAAAGCCGGAAGGGCTTTTTTCAACACCCTATTTGGCTCCAATTCTAACCGGGACTTGCTTTGTCGAACATGCCGAAAGTCATAAAGGGCTTCGCAGAGGAGACGCGGACAATCAGTTT
>CAZSTM010000094.1:0-10609 GCA_964609635.1 uncultured Gemmatimonadales bacterium | reverse complement strand
TAGTTACCATGGAGCAGCGAATAGAGTTTACCCGGATAAATAGCCCGATTGGATCACTGCTGCTTGCCGATGCCGGTTCGGGCTTATGCTCGGTGAATTTTCCTGCCGGGGACGGTAGCTCGGACCGGGAAGCCTTGCAGGCCCGTCTTGAACGGCGCTACGGGAGTTTCCGCCTGGTGGAGCGTCTCGACCGGCTGGCACAGGCCGTCTCTTACCTGGAACACTATTTCAGCGCTCCTGCGGCTGCCGAGCCTTACCCGGGCAAACTCGACCCCGGGGGAACCGTTTTTCAGCGGAAAGTCTGGAACTGGCTGATCAGGATACCGGCGGGGGAGGTTGCCTCTTACGGCGAGGTGGCTCGCCGTCTGGGCAGTCCGCAAGCCTCGCGCGCGGTAGGGGCAGCCTGCGGCGCCAATCCTCTGCCGATAATCATACCCTGCCACCGTGTGGTGGGAAAACAGGGGACTCTCACCGGTTTCGGCGGCGGACTGGAGCTTAAAGCACGTCTCCTGCAGGCGGAGGGCTGGTCGGCGCCGGGATGAACCGGGTATATCTCTCCCAGTTGGGCTATAAGGCCACCTTTCATCTGCGGGAAGAAGGAAAGAATCTTGGCTGAACGAGGGATTTCGGTCCGCCGTATCGGGGTAGCGGCGGCCGCCAGCCTGGTGGTTTCGAACATGGTGGGTGCCGGTATTTTCGCCACCAGCGGATACCTGATTGAAAACCTGCGCTCACCGGTCCTGCTGCTGGCTGTCTGGGCCGTGGGAGGGATGCTGGCCCTGGCCGGGGCCATGGCCTATGGAGAGCTGGGAGCCAGCCTGCCGTATGTGGGCGGGGACTATGTTTTTTTGCGCGAAGCTTATGGTCCGCTGTGGGCTTTCATGAGCGGCTGGATGGCTTTCTTCGCCGGAATCGGCGCGCCCATCGCTTTGACCGGCCTGGCTTTTGTCGAGCACCTGACTGTCTACTTCCCCGCCTTAAGCATCCAGGACCGAGAACCGCTCTTTATGATCCTCGGCCTTTCACCGACAATCTCGCCGGGCCATCTGCTGGCAATTTCAGCTATCTGGCTGCTTACTCTCATTCACTACCTGGGCATCAGGGTCAGCGGCCGCCTTCAGGTTTCGCTGACTGTGCTGAATCTGGTGCTCATGGTCTCGTTCGTGATCCTGGCACTGTGCTCAAAAAGCGGCAACCCGGGTCATTTCCTCCCGGTCCCTGCGGAACAGTCACTCGGGCTCAGGAACCTCTTTCCGGTATTCGCCGTGAGCCTGATCATGGTTCTTTACTCGTACAGCGGGTTTAATGCCGCGGCCTATGTGGGAGGAGAGATCACCAGGCCCGGGCGGAACCTTCCGCGGGCGCTTTTCGGCGGCACCGCGGTGGTGGTGGTGCTCTACCTGGCACTGAATGCGGTGTATATCTACGCCTTGCCCGTGGAGAAAATGGCGGGCAGGCTCGATGTGGCCAAGCTGGCCGCCATTGAGCTGATCGGGCCCGCCTGGGGTGGCCTGTTCTCTCTGGTCATCGCCTGCTGCGTGCTGGCCTGCACGAGTGCTATGATCTGCATAGGGCCCAGGATTTACCACGCAATGGCCCTGGATGGAGTCTTTTTCTCCGGGGCGGCCCGTACCTCGAAAAAATTCGGCACACCGGGCCTGGCGCTCCTGCTGCAGGGGGTGTGGGCGAGCCTGCTGTTGATTCTGGGAAGTTTCAGACAGCTCCTTGCTTACTGCGGGTTCATGCTCAGCCTTTTCACCGCCCTGACAGTAGCGGCGGTTTTCGTGCTCCGGATTCGCCGTCCCGACCTGGCACGCCCCTACCGGGCCTGGGGCTACCCGCTGACCCCGGCCCTTTATGTGGCCGTGTCCCTGGCGATGATGATTTTCGCCGTATCCACCCAGCCGGTGGAGTCGCTGATCGGCATCGGGATCGTAGGAGCAGGGATGCCGGTATACCTGTTCTGGAGCAGAAAGAAAGGCCGGTCCGGCCCACAAAGCCAAGGAGTACGCTGATGGACGGAAGACACTTATTCTTTCGGGGCCGGTATTGGCTGACTCCGGTCTCGTTAGTTATCCTGGGCCTGGCTACCTCGCTCTGGTCAACCGCTTTCTGTCGGCCGACCGGCGAACCCGATCCGGCACGCTATCAGACAAGCGGCCGGGACAGCTGGCAATTGCCGGATACCGTGTTAGCCGCCCTGAAAATTAAAAAGGGACAGGTGGTGGCCGACATAGGGGCGGCCGGCGGGTATTTCGCCCGGCGTTTCTCCAGAGTGGTGGGGCCTTCCGGCAGGGTTTTGGCAGTGGACATCGACATACAAGCCCTGAGCCACCTGGCGCTACTGGCCGCCGAGGACGGCCTTACCAACCTCGACACCGTGCATGCCTCCTCAGATGATCCCCGCCTGAACCCGAATTCGGCCCACCTGGTTTTCTTCTGCAACACCCTGCACCACATCGGGAACCGGGCCGATTACCTGAAACGGTTAAAGCGTGTGCTCAAGCCCGGAGGCCGGGTGGCGGTAGTGGATTTTTTCAAGCGGGATTTGCCGGTGGGACCCCGCAGCCTGTCGCACAAGCTGGGGCGCGCGGAAGCGATCGAAACCTTCCACGAAGCGGGCTACCGTATTGTTGAGGAGTACGATTTTCTGCCCTACCAGTATTTCTTTGTGGCGAGCGTTCGAGCAATACAGTAGAGATTGAACATCAGAGAAGCTTGAACCGGCACCGGGGGTCTGAAATGAAAAGCAGAGCAGGGCTGATCCGTCTTTTCCAATTAATCCTAGCGTCAATCTTCCTGTTATATCCGACACTTACCCTCGCTGCAGACCTCAAGCCACGGCCCGAATGGTGGCTCGAGAACGGTATCTGTTTAGCCGGCCACTGGGAACCGCTGGCTTTCCGTGTCAGGCGCGGTCCAATCCCGACAAATTATCGCTCCCGTTATGAATATGAACACAGCCGGGAAGCTGTTCTGAGCCTCAAGGCCGGCGGGGTGAATATGATTATCACCCATTTCTACAAGGGGCTCGGTATGAAGCTCGAAGAGGCCGAGCTGCGCTATGTGGAGAAACTGGCTCAATTATGTCACCAGCACGGAATGTATGTGGGAGCTTATATCGGTTCGACACTTTTTAATGAAACCCTGTACCGGGAAAAACCGGAGAGCCGGGACTGGGTACAGCTTGACCAGCAGGGAGAACCTATAAATTATTCCTCGACTCAGTATTTTCGGGACCGCGCAGACTGCACCCTTCCCGGGTATCGTGAGCATATCAAGGATATTGTGACCCGGGCGATCAAAGAGTACCGGATGGACCTGATTCACTTTGACAATACCAGCTCGCTGATGGCTTTTAATGCCGGACGGACTGAAAATATTCGCAAACTGTTCCGTGAGCACCTGGAGAACGGTTACACTGCGGAGCAGAGAAAAGAGCTCTTCGGGTTCAGCGATGTCTGCCTCATCGATCCGCCGCGGCTCGAGAACAGCCCCATGCTTCCGGTGACCGATCCTCTGGCCCAGGAATGGACAATTTTCAGGGTCAAGGCTCTTGCCGACTATACCAGGGAATTAAGCGAGCACATTCATTCTCTCAACCCGGAAGTAATCATGGAGATCAACCCTCTGGGCCTGGCCGGAGCAAACCGGGCCTATTCCCATGGGATGTATCATCCGGACCTGCTTCCCTATACCGATATCTTCTGGAGCGAGGACCCGGATCACGCTCATTATTACCCTGAGGACAACCGGCTGGTCGGCAAGATTCGCTCCTATAAACTGGCCCGTGGTTTCGGCAACGCCCTGTTCAGCTACTCGAACAATCAGTTGGAAATTGCCGAAGCCATGGCGTTCAACCGAATGTGCCTTGGGGATGTGGGTTTTCGCATTATCGAGAACTGGCCGGCCGGGGTTAATCTGGATGATTTCTACCGCTATTTTTATACTCCGGAGGATACTCTCGACCAGGAACAAAAGCTCACCAACCAAAAATTCATTCACTTTTTCCATAAAAACAAACACCTCTTTCGCGGCCAGGAAGTACTGGCCGAGGTCGGTGTAATGCGAGACTTCGAGTCCCTGACATTCGGCGGCTGGCTTCCTAATCTGAACACCATCCAGGCCGAGCAGGTGCTAATTCAGAACAGGGTCCCGTTTACCCTCCTGACCGACCGGGATTGGGAGCGCCTCGATGACTACCGGGTGATAGTTCTGGCCTCCCAGGAGAATCTTTCCGATGGGGAAATCACCAGGCTGAGAAGATATCTTGAACGGGGCGGGGCACTGGCGGTGGTCGGCGGCACCGGCGCTTATGATCAGCGGCGCAGGCTCAGAGGACTTCAAGATAATTTCTGGCGTCTTGTCGGTGCGGAAACTCCGGCCGCAGAGCGGAATGAACCGGCCGGGATCGAGCTCAAGCGGGGTCGTATCTTTTATCTGCCCCGATTCATCAACCACCCGGAAGTGCCGGAGTTCTCCAATTCGGTGCATCCGGATTTCTGGTATCTGCCGCTTAACTGGGAAGAGTTTATGGAAGGCTTGCTTTTCTGCCGCTCGGAGGCGGGGTTCTCGGTGACTGTCGAGACAAAACCGCAGGTGGCGGCAGAGTACTACCGGAAAGGCCGGCAGCGGCAGGTGCACCTGGTAAATTACCGGCCGGGCAGTGTGGTAAAATATATTCCGGTGATTTTTAACGAGAAAGGTTTCAAGCCCCGCAGGGCAATCCTCTACTCGCCGGATCACGATCCTGTGGAACTGGACTTGGCAAGCTACCACAGCGGCTGGTCGGTGATCGTTCCGCGGTTAATTACCTATGGAATAGTTGTCCTGGAGTAGAATTGAATACTCCCCGCAGCCAGGCTGCGGGGAATGCGCTCGCTATTCAATTAAGGAGAGGCCGTTTGCATCAATCTGCCGAGTTTCCCTTTAGACAAATCCACCATAAAAAAACAGCCGTCTCTTAGGCGGCTTTATCTACATTCATCCAGAAGTTCAAAATATTCTTCGCGGGTCATACCCGCAGTTCTAATGTTGGACAGTATAATATCTTTATCTACTTCCTTATAGAGTGGTATTACAACCGGTCGCAAAACACCCTTTTTAACATATCTCCTATGGTTACCTCCTTCCCGATCAAAAACAAAGCCGTACTTCTGGAAAATACATTCCAGTACTCGCCAATGAACCGGAGTTAGGCGGGGCATTTTACCGACTCACTGGTCTCAATGGCCAGAGGGATGGGAACAACAATAGTGTTGCGGAATCTGGTCAGCTTTCCATGGGTGGATAGCTTAAAGCCACAATCTTTCAATACCTGGTCGAGAACACTTCGTTCAAAACATGATGTTAAGAAAAGGCCAAGAGCTTCTTTAAGATTTCTTTCGGCCTCTTTCCTAGTAATGCCTTGCGAGTGGACATCTAAAACAGGACATGAAGCAAGATACCAATGTGCGCGCTTTTTAAATTTTATCGGTAATCTGGCGTAAAATTCGACCTGTTTTGTCATTTGCATACCTTTGTGGTTTTTACGAGCAAAATCTTTATTATTATCGGCAAACCTTAAAAGAAAGTCAAGCTAATATAAAGCCGACACATTTCCATGCCACTGAATGTATTTAAAAGCGAAACCGTTATCATAGTTCTTTTTAACTGAGACTCTCAAAACGAATAAATGCACATTCAGCAGCCGTCTCATAACTTCAGCTTGAAAAGCTTCACCGTCGAGCTCCAGAGGATCTCCTCCAGCAGGGCAAGGTCCAGCTCCTGGCTGTCGATATCCTCGAGAGCCTGGATGTAGTGCTGAGTACCGCCCAGGGGGGCATCCGTGCCGAAAAGGATTCTTCCGGGAGGTAAAAATCTCAGGCCCCGGCGCAGCGCCCATTGGTCCACCCAGCTGGTATCCACGTAAAGGTTCTCCACCATGGAGGCCATGACCATCGCCTGGAGGTTGAGCGCACCGCGGTGGGGTCCTTCGGACAGGCCGGCATGGCCCATGATGATCGGCACCTCGGGAAAGCACAGCGCGATGTCAAGGGCGCGCACCGGCAGGGAGAATTCATCGTGGGCGGTGTGCACCAGCACCGGCACTTGTGATTCCTCGGCCAGCCTGATAAAAGGGTAGACTGACTTGTCGTTGAAATAGAAACGGTTCAGAAAAGGGTGGAATTTCAGGCCGACAAAACCCTTCTTAGCCAGGCATTTTTTGGTATCTTCCAGGGCGGCTTTCCCCTCGGTGGGGTTGACCCAGGCCAGACAGAACAGGCGGCCTGAATACTGTTTGCGGGCGGCGGCCGCCTCGCGGTTGGCTTCCTGCTGGGAGGACAGCCCCCCGGAAATACTGCTGATTATCGCCTTGTCGATACCGGCCTCATCCATCGCGCCGATCAAACTCTCGGCGGTAAATTCTTTACCATCGGGCGCGGTCCCCACACTGGCATAGACATCGATGATGCGCTTTACCTGACCCAGAGCACTCGAGCGGAACCTGGAGGCTCTTGAAACCATCAGTATCTCTCCTGCTGAGAGTGAAAAAATCCTTAGCCGGCAGACAATAACAAGTTAATATATACACAGTGCGGCCGACAGGCAAGCAGTCGGCTTGCAGCGGACTAAATTAGTCTCCGCCCGCGGCTGCCCCTCTTTTGCCTTAAAACAAGCCGCACCCGACGCAGGAACACTTTTGAGAAGATGCGGGTAATATCTTTACCCGTCTTTTCTATGCCGGGAATTCGATCATTATACCCAGGAGACAACAGCATGTTCGGCAGAATATTTAAGCTCGTGGTTACACCTGTGCTGTTTGTGGCCGCAGCGTGCGGCTCGGCCCCTGAGAGCGCGGCGGAATTGAACCACCCTTTGCGTTTTACCATGGCTGATATTGACGGGGAAGCGGTGGACCTGGAGCAGTATAAAGGCAAGGTCGTGCTGCTGGTAAACGTGGCCAGCAAGTGCGGCTTGACCCCTCAGTACGAAGCCTTGCAGGCCCTTTACGAAAAGTACGGCGACCGCGGATTCACCATCCTGGCTTTCCCGGCAAACAATTTTGCCGAGCAGGAGCCGGGGACCAATGGGGAGATAAAAGCTTTCTGCAGCTCGAATTACGGTGTCGATTTCCCGCTGTTCTCCAAGGTGTCGGTCAAGGGGGAGGACATCTGCCCGCTTTACAAGTACCTGACCTCGGAACAGACCAACCCCGGTTTCAGCGGAGAGATCCCCTGGAATTTCGCCAAATTTCTCCTCGACCGGCGGGGCCGGGTGAAGGGCCGCTTCGAGCCTAAAACAACCCCTGATGACCAGGCGGTGGTGAGCGCCATCGAAAAAGAGCTCGCCGTTCGGTAATTCATCGCAACCCACGGCCGGATTCACCAAGGACAAGGAGTGAACCTTTTGCAGAATCAGCGTGAGATTAACCGGAACACTCTCACGGAGGGCCGCTTGGACAAACCTCTGGCGCGGCTGGCCGTGCTGACGGCGGTTTACCTCTGCCTGACACTTCCCTTTCTGGGCCGGGTTCCGCTGGTTGACCCGGATGAAGGGTACTACCCCGAAACGGCACGGGAGATGACAGTCCGGGGCAACTGGTTCGACCCGGTGTTCAACGGCGAGCCGCGCTGGGGCAAGCCGATCGGTTTCTATCTGGCCCAGGCGGCTTCTTTCCAAATCCTGGGCGCTTGTGAGTTCTCCGCAAGATTGCCGAGCGTGTTGGCCGGCCTGGGGTTCATGCTCCTGTGCGCGGGGCTGGGCGCCAGGCTTTTTAACAGCCGTACCGGCTTTTACGCGGGTCTTTTCTCGGCCAGCGCGATCCAGCCCGTGATTTATGCGCGCACCGCGGTGCCGGATATGCTGCTTGGTTTTTTTATCTGTCTGTCGCTTTATGGTTTCGTGGTCTGGGAGCAGTCGGCTGAAAACCGGCGGCAAGGCCAATGGCCTTTGGCACTGGCCTACCTGGGCGCGGCCCTGGCCTTTCTGGTCAAGGGGCCGCTGGGACTGCTGCTGCCGGGGATCACTGTACTGGCTTACCTGGTTTTTTCCGGCAGGGCGAAAGAGGTCTTGCGCCTGAGAATTTTAGGCGGCGGTATGCTTTTTCTGCTGGTGGCCGCGCCCTGGTTCGTGTACATGTACCAGGTGCACGGCAGAGCCTACCTCGAGGAATTTTTCCTCCATCGCAACCTCCAGCGCTATTTCACCGACCGCTGGGCGCACGCGGGGCCGCTCTATTACTATTTGCCGATCCTGATCATCGGATCTTTCCCCTGGACCCTGGCCCTGATAGGCGGGGCGGCCGAAAGCCTGAGCCGCCTGACGGCTCCTCGAACAGATGTCCCTTCAGAGAAGAAGCACCGCAATTCCGAGCTTTTTATCTGGTGCTGGTTCGGGGTGATGCTGCTTTTTTTCTCTTTCAGCAGGTCGAAGCTTCCCAACTACGTGCTGCCCCTGTACCCGGCGGCCGCATTATTCAGCGGGCGTTTCCTGGCAGAAGCCGAGAGTTCGCCGGTGAAAAAACGGCTTTTCCTCCTGGTGGGAGGAACCGCAATACTTGCCCTGGCGGCCCTGGTTTTAGGTGTTTCGCCGGTGGCGGAAAGGCTCGGCATGCCCCGTGGGCTGGTTCTGTGGACACTGGCGCCCCTGGGTTTAATACCTCTGGGGGCACTGGGATTCCTGTTCAGAAAAAGGCTCGAATTTTTCTGTGTTTTTAGTGTGGCGGCCATGGCCTTTCTGTTTGCCATGGTCAGTGGAGTTACCATGCCGCAGGCGGATAGATTCCGAGCGATCAAATCGTTCAGCCGAAACCGGCTCGAGCATCTAGAGAACGGTGAACGCATCCTCTGTCTTTATGTCTGGCCGCCCTCACTGCTATTTTATACCGGCAGGAATGTCATCCGTTTTGACCCCTACAGCGACCGCCTGGATGATTTTCTCAGCGAGGGCGGGCGCTGGGTGATCACCCGCGAGCGGTCCCTGGCCCTGCTCGACAGCCTGATGCAGTATCGACCGCCGGCCGAACTCCACCGCATCGGACAGCATGTACTGGTGCGGCTTGAAAATGACACAGAGGATGCGATCGGACCGCGGCCGTAAGGATAATTATTGACTTAAGAACCAATTATATACATATTTATAGGTTTACAAGAAAAGACATTCTTCGTGATAAAAGACAGACGCTTTATAACACCGGATAAGCCGTAGGCGGCCTCCGGCTGAAAAAGGATACTCTCATGAAAATCAGACCGTCCAGAAAGCCTTATCTGTACGGCTCCATAACAGTTGTCCTGGTGATGCTTGTCGGTTGGTTGGTCGGGCAGGTGCTGGCCACTTCGGACAATACCTACATGAGGATCCTCCTGCTGCAGGATGTGGTCACCCAGATCACCATGCGTTATGTGGATGAAATCCCCCAGGACCAGCTTTACCAGAGAGCGGTGAACGGTCTGCTGAAAAACCTGGACCCTTATACCGAGCTGATCCCGGCCGATGAATTCAATCGTTTCCAGGAGATTCAGATAAAAAGCGAGTACCTGGGTACCGGGATTTCGATCAGCCGGGTGAACGGTGGGATCGTGGTGATGTCAATTTTTCCGGGTTCCTCGGCCTGGCGTCAGGGGGTCCAGCCGGGAGACCGGATTATCAGCGTAAACGGCGAATCCACCAAGGGCTGGTCAACCGAGCAGGCCAAGACCAACCTGCTGGGTCCGGAGAACACAGATGTCGAGATCACTGTTTCACGTGTGGGAGTTTCGGAGCCGGTCAAGTTGACCCTGACCCGTATGCCGGTGGTGGTGCCCACGGTGACCAGACATTTCATGCTGGATTCAGGTGTGGGTTATCTGCGGCTTAGCAATTTCACCGAGCGCAGCGTGGAGGAGTTGAAACAACATCTCGAGCAGCTGCAGGACCAGGGTATGAGCTCACTGATCCTGGACCTGCGAGACAATGCCGGTGGACTGACCGAGCCGGCGATAGATATCTGCGACCTGTTCCTGCAGAAAAGACAGCTGATAGTCTCCATGCGAGGGCGCAACCCGGCGGACAACAAAAGCTTTTTCTCCACCGGGAAGCCGGTTTTTTCCGATCAGCCTCTGGTGGTACTGATCAACGAATATTCGGCCAGCAGCAGCGAGATAGTAGCCGGAGCATTTCAGGACCACGACCGGGCGGTGATTGTCGGCATCAATTCTTTCGGCAAAGGGTTGGTCCAGACCACTTTTCCGCTTAGTACCGGCGATGTGTTGAAAATTACCACCGCACGTTATTATACCCCCAGCGGGCGGAACATCCAGCGGGAAATCTACCGCAGGCCCAGATTCCGCTCCGAGGATGAGGAAGACCAGGAGGATGAAGTCAAGAAGGAGGAACGGTTCCTCACCGATATGGGCAGGGAAGTCCAGGGGGGCGGCGGGATTACCCCGGATGTGGTCGTGGCCGCGGACAGCGCTTTTTCCGAACCGATGATCGCGGAGATTTTCCCCCACGCTTTCGATTTTGCAGTGGCTTACAAGAGCATGCATCCCGGTCTTGAGAGACCGTTCCAGGCCGGGACCGATACTTACAAAGCTTTCATCGACTACCTGGACAGCAAGCAGGTCAAGCCGGACAAGGAAAAAATCAG
>CAZSTM010000093.1:0-10615 GCA_964609635.1 uncultured Gemmatimonadales bacterium | reverse complement strand
CACCCACATCGGTTTCCTGGGTGGCGGCGGAGACTATGGTGGTGTCGGAAACCGGCGCCAGGTTGTCGCCGAACGCCCCGCCGCTGAGGATAGCACCCATCAGCGCGGCGGGATTGGCGCCGAGCACGATTCCGGCAGGATACATGACCGTGGTGAACCCGACCACAGTGCCGAGGCCGGTGCCGGTGGAGACCGCAAAAAGCGCGGAGGCGATGAATACCGCCAGGGTGAATGTTGCGCCGCTCAGGTTCAGCTTCCAGCCGACCCAGACTATCGCCTCGACAAGTCCGGAATCGGCCAGGATGCCGGAGAACGCCCCGGCCCAGAGCCAGCAAACCACCGCAACTGTCCCGATGCGGTTCGCCATCAGCGAGAAAACCCGCTCGCTGTATTCGGCGACATTGCGAGCGAATAGCATGCCCAGCGAGATGCCCAGCATGGCGGCGATGACCATACCCTCGACTTGCGCCGTACCTTTGAGCACCAGCAAAAGCGTAGCGATCAGAAACACCGCCAGAGGAACTACGCTGGCGTACGCTCCTCCCCGGAAGGAAATCGGCTCCACCTGATTTGTCATTTAGTGTCCTCCTGCGTTTATTATTATCCCGGATTCAGTACGGTCCGGATTAATTAGTTCTGGACGAATATATTGCTAATCACAGGGATTTTCTATGGTCGAAAAATACACACCCCTGTGTCCCCTCTTGTTAGAGGGGATTAAAATTACAAAGAAACGGAAACCGACAAATCCCCTCTTTAGAGGGGTGCCCCTCCCCCTTAATAAAGGGGGTGCCTGCTTTAGCAGGCGGGGGATGTTATAAGCGGGCGGGGTGTGTTAAGGAGGTAGCCCTGTTTTGTTATTTTTTACCGGAAGCTGCTGAGTTCCGGTTATTTAAAGCCGGAGAAAGGCCAGCTTATCGCCGGCGCGTTCCATTACCAGTCCCTTGAGAGATTCATACCGTTTTTCCTCCGATTTACTGTCGCCGATAAATTCAGGATAGGTTTCCATCAGCCCGGCCAGGTTGGCTTCCTCCACAGTGAGGGTTTTTATCCTTTCGAGATCGGTTCGGCTAAGGCCTCCTGAGGCGATGATTTCCACCGCTCCCGCAGATGCTGTTTTTCCTCCGGGGTAGTGCGCCAGCGCGATGTTCATGCCGGTGACAAAGCCGGCCGTGGGCACGCCGGCGATTTTTTGCGCCCAGTCGTCCAGTCCACGGGATTCAAGGGCCTGGATAAGACCCCGCTGCATGGCGGGCAGGTAGTCCACCTGGAAAAAACCCCCCAGGCACTTGAGACCTCTGGCAAAGCTAAGAGCGGCGAAACTCGAAAAAAGACAGGGAAGCAGTTTTCGCTCCCGCAGACCCTGCCCAAGAGCATCCGGGGTAAGGGGTATGGAAATTTCTTCTCCCGGGGCGATTCCGGAAAGCGTGGGGCTTGAATCGCTTCCGGCCGGCACCAGGGGGACCCGTCTTCCTTTCCCATCCACCTGCCAGAAAAACGTCGTGCCGCATCCCCGGAACTCATGGTGGCCAAGCCGGCCCTGCGCGGCGCGCCCGAAAAGCTCCTCCAGCTTCCGCAGGTCCCAGCAGCCGAACTTTCCGTCCAGAGAGCGCAGAAGCTCCTGTCTTAAGAGCGGGTCGAAAAGAAGACTGTGAAACAGGGAGTTCTCATCGCGGATATCTTTTTCCAGGAGCGGGGCACAGATGCGCTCGATCTCGAGGTAGGCCAGTTTCGGAAGACCCTCCCGCAACGGTGGAGCGAACATCCTTTTCCACAACGCCTGGTTGAGGACCACGGCCTGATCGGAGTAATCGGGCAGGGCCGTAACCTTATCCCCGGCGTATTCCTCGCGCAGCAGGGAGGTCAGGTTTTTTCTCTCGCTTTCCGTTATCGCGCCTTCGCACGAAAGTCTTTCCACCTCTTTCAGGGCTCGGGAGACCATCTCCCCGGTAATCGGCCCGGCGGCACTGACCAGGGTTTGCGAAAACTTGACAGGGATTACCGGTACCTTGAGGAAAGTACCGGCTTTTCCCGCAGGCTGCCCGGAGGCCTGTTTTTTCCTGGAGAGAACTATTCCGCGGGGAAAGCTGAAATTGTTCAGCGGCACGATACCGAAAGCCAGCACGGGTACGACCGGAATGCGCTCCGGCGAATCGGCGAACAGCCTGGGCAGGGCATAAATGATCGTGCCGTGTACGGTCAGCGATTTGTAGTCCACCCCGTGATGGTTGGCGGTCATGGCCACCGGGGTCTCGGCGAAATGGCGCTCGATAAGCGCGGCGGTTTCGCCGCCGAGCAGCCTGCGGGCATATTCGCTCGCCGCCTCGATAAGGTCGTCCCTGGGCTGGATGGACCGCGCCTGGTAACGGAAAAATTCCCCGGCATACTCCTCGAGCGAAAGCCGCCCGTACTCCCGGACTATCCCGGCCACTCCCGGGAACTTATCCAGAACGTTTTGATAAGCTTTTTTTAACACTCTGTTATATTGATTTAAGGCATTCTTAAGAACATCGTTCGCAGGAGGCAGCGTACCTTACTTTTTTCCTGGACCGTAAAGGATCCTGCCCGGTTTAAGTCCCGTGTGTTTTCCGCCTTCCAGCACCACCGTTCCATTGACCAGCACGTATTCCACGCCTACCGGGAACCGGTGCGGGTCGCTGAAAGTCGCTCTGTCGATGATACGCCCGGGGTCGAACAGAAACAGGTCGGCCGCCATGCCTGCCTGCACCAGCCCCCTGTCCCGCAGCCCGATCTTCTGAGCGTTCATCCAGGTCATCTTGAGAATCGCCGTCTCCAGGGGCAGAACTTTTTCCTCGCGGACATATTTACCGAGGATTCGGGGGAACGATCCGTACCAGCGTGGATGCGGCTTGCCCCGGCCCAGCACGCCCTCGGGCTTGACCGCAGCGCCGTCCGTGCAGAACGATACCAGCGGCGAGACCATGGCGGTGCGCACGTCCTCCTCGGTCATCAGGAAAAAGATGGTCGGCACCGAGCCGTCTTCCTCTAGCAGCAGGTCGTAGAGCACGTCGGTGGGTTCGCCGGTATTTCTTTCGGCGATGACCCGGTCCATGGTCATGCCCACCAGGTGACGGTTTTTCTCGGCCCTGGTGGAGACAATCAGCATACTCTCCCAGCCGGCGCTTGCCGTGTAGTGATTGTACCAGTTAGGCAGCCCCCCGGCATAGAGAGTGCGGCGGAATTCGGCCCGCTGCGCCGGGTCACGCAAACGGTCGAGCATGGCTTGTTTTCCCCCGTCCCAGCCGTAAGGCGGAATAAGAGAGGCCAGGTTGTTCTGTCCGGCGGTGTAGGGATACATGTTGGCGGTTACTTGGAGTCCCTCGGCGCGCGCCTGCTCGAACCTGGCCAGCACCTCTCCCATCTGTCCCCACAATTTGCGGTCGGCGATTTTCAAATGGAGAACATCGACCGGAATCCCGGCCTTCCTGCCCACCAGGAAAGCCTCATCCAGGGACTCGAATATCCTGTCGCCTTCATCGCGGATGTGAGTGGAGTAGATCCCCCCGCAGCGCGCCGCGGCCCCGGCCATGGCAATCAATTCCTCGGTGCTCAGGACACTGCCCAGAAGCGCGGTGGCCACTCCCAGGGCGCCCTCGGCCATAGCCTCCTCGACCGCCTGGGCCATCCGCCGGATTTCCCCGGGTGTGGGGGCACGGTTGGTATCGCCCATCACGTAGCGCCGCACGGTCCTCGAGCCGACATACGAGCCCAGGTTGACCGAGATTCCGCTCGCCTGCAGCCGGTCGAAATACCCACCGAGGGTCACCCAGTCGATCTCCACTCCGTAGGACGGGCTTTCGATCCTTCCGTGATCGGTTTCATCCGGGGGGAAAGGACCGGCCGAAGTGGCCTCGCCGATGATTTCGGTGGTCACCCCCTGCCTGATTTTGCTCTCGGCGTTGCCGTCAACCAACAGCGCGTAATCCGAGTGGCTGTGGATGTCGATAATCCCGGGTGCCACCACCAGGCCTGTGGCATCGATGACCTGCGCGGCACCGGCCTGGGAAAGCCGACCCACCGCCGCGATGGTCATCTCTTTGATCCCCACGTCGGCATAGATGCCCGGCGCCCCGGTTCCATCCACCACCAGTCCCCCGGTGATCAACAAGTCATACGCCGGTTCGTTTCGAGGAACCGCGCCGCAGCCGACAAGCAGCACCAGGCTCAATGTCCGGAGGAAATATTTTCTAAGCGAGATCGTTTCCATCTGGCTGCCGGGCTATAATTTTAAATTTCCGAAGGCATGTTTTTCTTCTTTGTCATCTTGCTTTCGAAGACCGAATAGACAGTGGGCACGAACACCAGGGTAATCAAGGTCGAGCTGAACAGTCCTCCGATTACCGCCCTGGCCAGCGGCACCTGCGCCTCAGCGCCCTCGCCAATGCCGAAAGCCAAAGGGGTCAGCCCCAGGATGGTTGTCAACGCGGTCATCAGGATAGGCCTCAGCCGGCGGCGGCCCGCCTCCTCTATCGCCTCCCGCAGGCCCATTCCGTCCCGGCGGCGGAGCAGGTTGGTGTGGTCCACCAGCAGGATGGCGTTGTTGACTACGATTCCACCGAGCATGATGCAGCCGATGAACGACTGGACATTGAAAGTCGTGCCGGTGAGAAACAGCAGCAGGATCACGCCGATGGCGGCCATGGGTACGGAGAACATCACCACAAAGGGATCGCGGAGCGATTCGTACTGGCAGGCCATCACCATGTAGACCAGTATCAGAGCCAGGAAAAAGCTCAGCAGCAGTTCCCTGAACGCCTTTTGCTGTTCCTCGTAATCGCCCCCGAAAACGATGCCGAAATCCCGGGGCCTCGGCACGGATTGCAGGCCTTGACTCACGTCCGCGATGATCGAGCCCATGTCGCGTCCGCTGATGTTGGCGGAGACCAGGACGATGCGCTCCTGGTTCTTGCGTTCGATGAGTACCGGTCCGCTCTGAGATTTGAGCTGCACCACGTTACGCAGGACCACCGGATCGCCGTCAAAATTGCTCAGGGTCAGGTCCAGGATTTCACTCAAATCCATTTGCTCCGCATCCTTTAGCTGTACCAGAATTCTGAACTCGTCCCCGCCTTCATGGTAGAACCCGGCCGGCGTTCCCGACAGGACGGTCTGCAGGGTGTTGGCGATCTGGGAGACGGTGAGTTTCATGTTCGCCGCTTTCTGCCGGTCGATGACGACCAGTTCTTCATGGATACCCAGTTCGCGGCTGATCTGGGCATCGGTTACTCCCTCGACCTTTTCGACTATCTTTTTAACCCGCTGCGCCAGGGCGTCGGCTATCTCTATGTCGTGGCCGCGTATTTCCACCTGGACCCGTTCCGTGCCGCCGCTCATAATGCGAAACAAAAAGAGACCCTGGCCCTCACGCGTGCGAATGGTCACCCCCGGAATGTTTGCCAGCTTCCACCGGAGTATTTCGGCGATTTGGGCACTGGATCGCGATCTCTCGCTCTGCGGCACCAGGGCGATCCTCATTTCCCCGATATGGGAGCCCGAGGTCCGCCAGCCCGTTCCACCGATGCTGGTCACCGTGTTTTTTATTTCGGGGACAGCCTCATTGACCACAGCCTGGATAGTATGGAATTTCTGGTCCAGGACTTCCACCCGGGTGCCGACATCCATTTCCGCATTCACCCGGACTTCCCCCTCATCGGCGCTGGGCATGAACTCGACACCGATCAGGGGAATAAGGGACAGGCTTGCCAGAAAAAACAGAACCGTGCAGACGACCACCAGCAGACGGTGCGCAAGGGCAAAATGCAGCAGGTCTTTGTACCTGACCTCGAGTCGAGTGAAAAACCGACTGCTGAGATGGAAAAGTCTGCTCACCCAGGTCGATCCGGCTGTCGAGCCTTGAGAGGTTAACTGGAGAGTATTGGCGGCGAGCATCGGTACCACGGTAATCGCTACGAACAGGGAGCACAGAAGCGAGAAACTCACCACCAGCGAAAGCTGCTTGAACATCACCCCGGACATTCCCCTGACAAATACCAGCGGTAGAAAGACCGCCAGGGTTGTCAGGGTGCTGGCGACGATGGCGGAGGTGACCTCCTCGCTTCCCTCGACCGCAGCTTGTTCCCTGCGCAAGCCGGTTTCCCCCAGGCGGAAGATGTTTTCCAGGACGACAATCGAGTTGTCGACCAGCATTCCGATGCCCAATGCCAGGCCGCCGAGAGTCATGATATTCAGGGTAAAGCCGCCGAAATAGATCAGGGCGAAAGTGGCGATTATAGAAACAGGTATAGCGGTGGCGATGATTCCCGTACTGCGGAGGTTTCGCAGAAAGAAAAGCAGCACGAAAATAGCCAGGATTCCACCATAGAGCGCCATGGAGCCCACATTGGTTATAGAGCGCTCGATATATTCGGAAGTGTCGATAATAGGTGTGATCTGGATTTGAGGCATGTCTTGATTGATGCGCTCGATTTCTTCGAGGACGCCCCTGGCTACTTGGACCGTATTGGTGCCCGATTGTTTTCTTACTCCCAGGCGTACCCCGGTCCGCCCGTTGACTTTAACGATCCGGGTGACCTTTTCCCAGGAGTCCTCGACACTGGCGATTTCCTTGAGCTGGATGGGAACGCCCTGCCGGACGGCTATGATAGAGTTTCTTATCTCATCCAGATCACTGTAGTGCCCCGGTGTCCGGATCATCACTTCGTAGACGCCGCGGTCTATGGTTCCAGCCGGCAGGTTGACATTCTCGGCTTGAATCCGTCTCAGGATCATATCCAGCGGCAGGCCGAGGGCTTTTATCTTGTCGGCGTAAAGATTTACATGAATCTCGCGGTTGAGCCCGCCCCAGACATCGAGTGAAGCCACTCCCGGCAGGCGCTCGATCCGGTATTTGAGCTGGTCGTCGATTATCCTGCGCATCTGAACCGGGTCCAGATTGCTGGAAGCCCCGAGGATCAGCACGGGAAAGCTCGCCAGATCGAACTTCCTCAGTGAGGGCCTTTCCGCATCCTCCGGAAGCCGGGTAATCACGCGGTCCAGACGGTCTCTGATATCATTGGCGGCGGCATCCAGGTCGATGCCCCAGGTGAAAGTTACCCGCACTCTGCTTTGTCCCTCGGATGAAACAGAGGTTACTTCCTCCACCCCGGGCACTGCGCTCATCGCCTCCTCGATCGGACGGGTGATCAGCTCTTCTATTTCCTCTGCGCTGGCGTTTTCGTAGCTGGAAAATATGGTCAAGGTGGGATAGGTGATTTCCGGCATCAGGTCGATAGGAAGGCGGATAAAAGAAACTCCACCGATAATAATTACTATCAGCATTACCATGGTGGTAAAAATAGGGCGATGTACCGCAAACTTAGACAATTTCATGGTCTTGCTCCGCTGTCCACCCTATCGCCGGTGTACGGTTCTACAGGAAGGTCTCGACTGAAGTGCTGACTGTCAGTTGCTGTTTTCCGGGACAGTGATCGAGGCGCCGTCCTCGAGAAGGTGCTGCCCCATTCCGACCACCGAGCCTGAAATCGCAGGTTCGATCACCTCGGCCAGCTCGCCGTTGACTATTCCCAGTGTCACGGGAACGAATCGCACTGTCAGGTTCCGGGTGTCGGCCAGGAAGATGCCCTGCTTGCCGTTGCGCCTGGCCAGGGCAACCATCGGGATTACTGTGGCATTCTCGTGAGTGCCGAAAACGATTTGAGCGCGGATAAACATGCCGGGTTTCAGCAGGTAGTCCTGATTGGGGATATCTATTTCCACCCTGGCCTGCCGGGAGGTCTCTTTGAGCAGGGGGGCGATGCGCACGATTTTTCCGGTGAAACTCCTGCCGGGAAAGGCATCCGTGGTTACCACTGCTTCCATCCCGACCCGCACTTTCGAATAATCCCGCTCGATAATGTGGATTACCCCTATCAGAGAATTGATGTCCAGGACGGAGACAATCGGGGTATTGGGAGTCAGCATGGCCCCCTCATCCTTGAACCGTTCGCCGACAACCCGGTTACCGCTGTTGTCGCCGCCCTCTTCCCAGGGTGCCCGGATTTCGGTATAGGCCAATCTTACCTGAGCCTCTTTCAGGGCCGCTTCCCTCTGGGTTAACTGTGCCGTGGCGACCTTGTACCTGGCGTCCTGGACGTTAGACCGGGCCAGAGCGGCGTCGAGTTCGGAGTCGGAGGCGATTCCCTGCCGGTGAAGAGGCTTGACTCTCTCGAATTCACGGCGGGCAACTTCCAGAGAACTCCGTGCTTCTTCTATGTTCGCCTTGATTACCTGTAATTCCGCCCGGGCCTTTTCGACCTGCTGAGCGTATTCATCATCATCCAGCACTGCAATCAACTGATTGAACCTGACAGGATCGCCGATATTTACCAGCACTCTTTCGAGACGCCCGGAGATTTTCGGAGCCACTATGAACTGGGACCTGGGCAGCAGCGACCCGGTGAACAGTCCGACATCGTTAATAAGAGTCTTCCGCACAGGGGTGAGTTCGACCGCTACAGCCACCGCGTCGCCACCGCCGGCGGCATCCGCCGAGGAAAAAACCGCCTGGTACAATCGCCAGCCCAGGAGGCCGATTATGGCGGCAATGATAACTATCATGGAGCGTTTCTTCAATTTCTCATTCATTTCATTCCCTTGAAAGTAAACTGTCGTTCCCGATGAAAAATAGCAACCAAGATTTCCTCGACACAAGGCTAATACAAAGTTCCGACGGTGTCAACATGGATGGTTATCGGCGGCGGCCGAGCATCTCGCCTTCCCGGTTGAAAGGCACAGTTTTGTCAGGTTAAGAGAATCCGACGCAAAAAGGGCCCGGCCGGGATATTGGCCGAGCCCCTGCAAGAGAATACTGCACCTGCCGCAAACTGGTCGATCCTACCGCCTCAGGGAATAGCTGCCCGGAGGACCCTCGAAACAGAGAATGCCCGCATCTTTGGTAACAAGCACCGCCGGGTAAACTATGCTTCCGTCCCTGGACACCTGCCAGGTCCCTTCCGCCAGGTCGGTCACCAGGTATTTTATCATGTCGCCGCCTTTTACGGCAAACGAGACCGGGCGGTTCGTGCACTCGCCGGATCGGTTGAACAGCACCAGCCGGTCCCCAACACGGACTCCGACCAGGTCGCCGCTTTTGAATTTTTCCACGGCAGGCGGTTCGCCGCTTTCGCTGTCCATCACCTGCATGACATTCAGGAAATAATCCGTGGCGGCCGGCGCTTTAGGAGAAAGCTCCACTCGCCAGGCCCCGATTTCATAATAGTTGGGGTCCCTTCCGGCGGGGATCTCGTTCGGAAAATTCTTGCCGAAAACCCAGAACTCCCTTCCCGGCCCGCCCACCTTGACAATCTCGCTGTTGTTCTCTTCCGGCAGCAGGGTGGTGTTGACCAGCTTGCCGGTCCAGCCTCTTTGGGAGAGGGTAACCGCCACCGAGTTTCCCTGCGTCGCGGGTTCCTCCATGCTGTGAAGCAGCCAGTATTTCCTGAATGCCGGATCGGCAGAGACCACTTTGTCGAAAACGATCAGCGCCGCAGGCACTTTCCCCGGGCCCAGGTTCAGGAACACGAAAGAGCGTTTTACCTCGCGGACTTTGGCGCTGTAAGCTCCGGTGATGTCGCCTTTCAGGTAGGTGAACTCCGGCACTTGTGGATCGGGACCGAACCAGCAACCCAGCACTTCGCCGGTGCGGTAGTCTTTGTTGAGAAGGTCATCCAGGATTTTGGGTTCGTACCAGTAGTTCGGCTGCCTCTGGCCGCCGTCGTTGGCGGTGGCGCCCCAGAATCGGGTGGTGACAAACTCCTCCTGCGGGTCATAGACCAGCAGGCAGTTATGGGCGATGGTGCGCTTGTAGTAGCTGCCGTTATGCGGGCTGGAGTAACCGCCGTCGGTGCCGCTGTAAAGGCCGGAATCCAGGGCTAGGGGGCCTTTATAATAGACCTGGAAAGCCCCTGCATCCAGGTGCTGGTGATTGACAAAGTTGTAGATGTTGACTTTCATCTCGGCGATCACGCTGTTTTCTTCCCAGCCGGTGCGGGCCACCATCCAGCCGTAGGGGAAACCCATGTAGCGTGAAAGCGGCAAGTCGGAAATGGGCAGGGGTTTCAGGTCGGGGTCGCTCCAGAGCAGTTCGTAGAGTTTTCCCATGCCGTAGATACCGGGGTCCTTCAGGTAATCGCTTAAAACGTACCCATCGCCGTAGTAGGCGGCGCAAAGCAGGGACCTGAGCTTAGGCTGCTTGCTCTGGCCGTCGCCCGAGCGCAGCAGCTGCCCGTCCGGCCGCCGCATATAGATCCACTGGTAAGGGACGAACTGCTGCGAGGGGTGGAGCACGTTGCCCGCACCCAGCCGGTCGAAAATCCACAGCGGATACAGGTTCGAGCTGAACCTGGTTTCGGCATACGCCGAGCCCTGGTGGAAGGCGTGGCCGGGGTACCACCAGTTGCGGACCGGAAGGTACTCGCTGAAAAAGCGGCGAGTCGCCAGGCGGTACATTTCCGGGAACTCGTCGTAGATGGCTATGCCGGCGGAGATCATATCCCGCATGAGCATCCACTCGCACCCATGCCCGGTAACCGCACCCTGGCCGGTGGGAGGATACCTGCACTCGAGCATCCCGGCCAGGCGGAGGAGCTGGGCGATA
>CAZSTM010000092.1:3171-10660 GCA_964609635.1 uncultured Gemmatimonadales bacterium | reverse complement strand
CGCTTCTCTTCGGTTGCGCACGGATCTCCGCCATGCCTTGCATGGCTCCGGTTTAAACCCGCCCCTACTTCGTGGTGGCCGTTTTAGCGGCCGGGGTATGCAAACCAAACCTGCTGCGCAATCTCCCGGTACAGTTCAATCCAGCGCTCGATAATCCGGTCCCAGTCGAAATAGCGGCTCACATGTTGGTACCCCTGCTCGGCCAGCTTTGTTGCCAGGCCGTTGTCGGTAAGCATCCGGGTGATCGCCTCCGCCAGGGCCTCGGGGTCCTTTTCCGGCACCAGCAGGCCGGTTTTCTCATGCCTGATCACATCCACTATGCCGCCCACGCCCGAGGCCACCACGGGCTTGCGGTAGCTCAAGGCCTCGATCAGCACCACGCCCAGTCCCTCGGTATCGCCCTTGGAGTCGATTATCGCGGGCAGCACGAAACAGTCGCAGGCCGCGTAGTAACTTTTAAGGTTCTCATTGCTCACCAGACCGGCGAGATTCACCCGGCCGGTAAGGCCTAATTCATCCACCAGGGCGCGAAGACCCGGCTCTTCCGGCCCGCCGCCTACTATATCCAGTTCCACCGCGAAGGGGCATTCAATGATTTTCATGGCCCGCACCAGGTATTCCAAGCCTTTTCGTTCGACCAGCCGGCCCACGAAAAGCACCCGCCTTACCCGCCCCGGGTCCGGGGACACCGACCCCTCCTGCTGCACGGCGGGAACCGGGGAGCCATAGGGCACGATCTCGAGGCGGCAGGGCACTCCCAGGCGTTCGATCTCCGCCCTGGTATGCGAGGAGTTGGCCACCACCAGGGCGCTGTGGCGCAGAACCCAGCGCAGGAAAGGGACAAAAAAGGGCATCTTGCTGCGCACCCAGCGCAGGCCCACACCGTGGAACTGGCTCACCACCGGAGCCCGGGCCCGGCGCCCGGCGAAATAGCCGATCAGCCCGTGGGGGAACGGCCAGTGCACGTGGATTACATCGAAGCTCTCACTGCGCAGCAGACGGCGCAAGCCCCAAACTCCGAAAAACAGATAGAAGGGCACCAGCAGAACAAACAACTTGTTGCGCCTTATCTGGTCCGGGACCGTGTCCTCGTGGGAGAGCCGCTCCCAGCGGCGGAAAAAGTAGCGGAAGCGACACACCGGGATGCCTTTTATCAGCTGGTTTCCGAGTCCCCGGTAGCTCGAAACATAGACAGTCACCTCGACCCCCTTGTCCCGCAGCCGGGAGATAGTCTCCAGCATCCAGGGGGTGATCACATCATCCTCGCTGCGCGGAAACGAGGTCACTATAAAGAGCACTTTCATCTCAGCACTTTCAGTACGGCGGTAAGAGGGTTTTGCTTAACGAATTCGACCTTGAAATCAGCGCTGTGTTCCTGCACGGCCGGTACCAGGTAGCGGTAAGTGGTTCCGCTTACCGCATCGATAACCACGTAATCGGTGCGGGAAATCTCGACGAATACGCTGTCCCGGTCGGTGGTGAACGGATAACCGTTCACCTTGCGGCCGGTATGCAGGTAAAAAAGACGCGGCTTGCGCACGGTAATCACGCTGGATTCCGGGGTATTCTCCGCCACCCAGTCCGCGGCCTCGAACAGACGGCGCCAGTTGATCGGATAGCCGGCGTAGGGATCTCCATCGAGGTATCGGCCGATCATGCTCAGGTTCTCCGGCACGCGGGTCAGTTGACAGCCCAGGCCGACAGTGGCGAGGACCAGCGCGGCCGCAGCCGCCGGGTAACCGGCCGCCGATGCTGTGGAACTTACCAGGCGGGCCGCCAGCTCCACTCCCCGTACAAGAAAGAATAAGAGCAGGGGCACCACGGGCATCAGGAAGCGCACATCGCTCCAGGCCTCCGGCCAGAGCAGCACCACTGACAGGTATACCATGACATAGACTTCGAGAAACCCGGGACCGCCGGCGAGTCCGGCTGCCAGCCCGGTAAGTATCAAAAGCGCACAAAGGACCGAGACCGTTACAATGGCCGCATTTTTCCCGCTCACGAGTTCCGAGCCGAGTACCACCCGGGCAAGTTCCCCTCCGGCATAAATCTTTACGTTGCGCAGCACGCGCCCCGCCAGGCCGGCCACCCCGACAGTGCCCTCCTCGGGAGTGTAAGGATTCTTGAGCAAAAGCTGATTCGCGTAGCCTGCATTTTCACCCTGAGTCACCAGCCGGTTCCGGATCATCCAGGGAGCGAGCAGCAGCGACACGGCAACGGTAAAGACCGCCAGCCGCACCCAACAGCGGCGCAGGCCGTAGTAGGCGAAACCGGCCACTGCAAACCCCAGGCCGATAGTACGGATATGCGCGGTAAAGGCCAGGGATAAAACTCCCAGCCAGAACCAGCGGCCGTACTTTCCCGCCGAGGCCGGTTCCTCGGAGCGCAGCATCAGGTAGAGAGACAACAGGCTGAAAAATAAAAAGGCGATCTCGGACAACACCCAGTGCGAGTAGTCGACAATCACCGGATTAAGCGCCACGGCCAGGGTCAGCCCGGCCCAGGCCGCAGGCGGCAGCAGCCGTCCGGCCAGAGCCGAGAAAATAGCCACGGAGCCCACCGCCAGAGCTATCGAAAAAAGTTTCAGGACCACCACGTTGCGGCCGAAAAGCCAGACCGCCGGAGAAAGCAGCAGAGGGTAGCCGAACGGGTACTGGGTGTGGGGCTTGGGAGCTCCCGGAGTGATATTATCGGAGTATCCATCACCGGGGCGAAGAATAGATTCGGCGAGGATGATGTAGCTGGCGTTATCGCCGCCGGTATGAGGTTTCGGATCGAAGAGAGCCAGGCAAGCCAACAGGTTCAGGGCCAGGGAGGCGAGCATGATTTGCCTGGTGTGCTCTTTGATCCAGGATTCCAGCCTTTTGCCGTGGGAGGCTGAAAGCGGGGCTGCGGCGGCGGGAGCATTCTTTTTCCGGGAACGTCTGGTCAAACAATCTCCCTTGAAACGGCGGGTCTAAAGAGCCTTGGGGTGATACCAGGAAAAAAGTCAATCGAAGAAATGATAGCGTATGATACAATAAAAAGCGCTGATTCCATCCTTCCAGCCGATTTTCTTGCCCTCGCTGTAATCCCTGCCCGCGTAGGATACAGGGGTTTCGTAGACCCGGCAGCGCAGGCGAGCCACTTTGGCGGTCACCTCGGGTTCGAAACCGAAGCGATTGGAACGCAGGCGGATGCTCTTGATGATCGAGGCTCTGAACATCTTGTAACAGACTTCCATATCGGTCAGGTTGAGGTTGGTGAACATATTTGAAAACAGGGTCAGCATACGGTTTCCCAGGTAGTGCCAGAACAGGTGCACCCGGGTGGTGCTGCCCCCGAAGCGGGTACCGTACACCACATCCGCCTGCCCGCTGAGAATGGGCTTGAGCAGCCGGTGGTATTCCTCGGGGTTGTATTCCAGATCGGCGTCCTGGATTACTATGACATCCCCGTTCGCTTCGGCGATCCCCCGGCGCACCGCCGCCCCCTTGCCCTGATTTTTCTCCTGGAAAAAAACCCGGATGCGCGGATCGCTGAGCCGGTTCAGGAACTCCCGGGTCCCGTCCGTGGAGCCGTCGTCGACAATCACCAGTTCCTTTTCCAGGTCCACGGCCATAACCCGGCCGATAATCTCTTCGATAGTCTCGATTTCATTGTAAGCCGGCATGACAACCGAAAGTTTCATTAGCTCTCCTGCGATTTTCCATGTTCAGATACGGCAGATAAAATTTCAGTTTAAAACCGGATGGTGCTCCATGCAAGGGAAAACAGGCCGCGGTCGAAAGATACTGTAGGCAAATCATTTATCCCGGCGCTGCAGCCTGTCCTCGATTTTTTTCAGGCGCTCGAGCAGCTGGCCGATCAGCTCGGTCAGGAAACCCAGGGTAAAAAGCAGCACTCCGGCCAGCACGAACAGAATCACCAGGTACAACAGCGGGCGGTATCCCTGGGGCGGAGTAATACCGAAACGGAAATACAGGGCGATCACGCCGGTAATAAAACCCAGAAACAGCAGCACCAGCCCCCCGGTGCCGAACAGCGACATCGGTTTTTTCCCCAGGCTGACCAGGAACTTGACACTTATCAGGTCCAGCAGGCCCACCATCACCCGCCAACAGCCGGTGTACTTCGATTTGCCGTGTCGCCGCGGCAGGAGCTCCACCTCCAGCTCCCCCACCCGGTAACCCCGGTCGTAGGCCAGGGCCACAAAAAAGCGGTGCCAGTCATGTCGCAGGTGTATCTCTTCGAGTATCTCCCGCCGGTAGGCTTTTACCGTGTTGAGGTCGCGTACGGGCACCTGGAAAAGCAGCCGGGAGAGAAAATTGTAGGCTCCGGAGACGAATCTTTTGCCGTATTTGCCCACCTTGCGGCCGCAGACTATGTCATAGCCCTGCCCTTCACGCATCTTTTCCAGGAACCGGGGGATATCTTCCGGCGCAATCTGCATGTCGGCGTCATAGAGCACCACCACTTGCGCACAAGCGGCGGCATTACCGGTGAGCATGGCCTCGGTCTTGCCGAAGTTGCGCCGGTGGCTCAGCAGCTTCAGCCGCTTTTCGGTTTCGGCTATTCCGGCGGCCGTCCGGTAAGTCCCGTCCGTGCTGCCGTCATCCACCAGCACTATCTCGCCGTTGAGACCATAGCGCTCGAACATCGAAGTGAGACTGGCGATCAGCTCGGGGATGTTTTCAACTTCGTTATAAGCCGGAACAAGCACGCTTACTTGAGGCCCGGCGCCTGAGTTTTCCATGATATCACCTTTTGTTCCACGCCCACGGTAAAAAACGCAGGCGCCTCGGTTAAAAACCACAAATAAAAGCCTGAAGTAAAGCCCTAGCCCGGAGAAGTCGGAACCAGAAAATTGAACAAGATAACAGGATAAACCGGATTATTCCCTCCTGTTTATCATATTTGATTTATAAGCTCCTGACTTTATAGAAGTTGCTGGTTGCTGGTTGCTGGTTGCTGGTTGCTAATGGTTTGAGGGTAGAAACCAGCAACTAACAACTGACAACTAACCACTGTCTTTGCCTTCTCACTTTGTTTCTTGGTGACTTGGTGGTAAAAAAGTAAAAAAACAAATTAACCGTCTTCGGCAAACATGTCACTACCGGCCGGGAATCACCCTGACAGCGGCCAGGGCGATCGAGGCACTCAAGCTTCCGCCGCCTCTGGTGGGCAGCCGGCTCGTGCCCTCGGGACTGTTAAAGATAAGCTCCGCCTCTGCTTTGGGCCCAAGCTCGATCTGAGGAATCTTTAAGGACTGGGGCCTGGTGCCCACGGTTACTTCCAGAGTGAGCTTGCGGTCAACGGCCAGTTGAATGGGGCGCGGTTTCTCGAAAGAGACCGCCAGGACTTCCAGCTCTACTTTCTGCGGCCTGTCCAGAAGGTTGTGAAGTTTCAGCCGTCCGCGCTCGTGCATGATCCGCCAGCCCCGGCCGTCACCCATAACCTGAGGAGCCTCGAAACCGAGTTCGGGTACCGGACGTCTTATTTCCAGATAATTATAAAAGGGACGGGTGTCGAAAACATGCAAAATCGTGGCCGGTTCTGCGGTGATCCGGTAGACTGTGGATTTTTCGAAATCCTTGACCGGTTCCAGGCCCTCGAGGTTTTTAAGCTCGACTACGGGAAGTGTCGGTGTCGGAGTGTTTGAGCGGTCGCGGAATACCAGGTAGTCCACCCCGAAGTAACTTAAGGCGGCCAGGCTGTTCGGATCGCTCAGCGCGCCGGGATAGTCCAGGTCCCACCAGAAGGGCAGATAGGCTTCCGGGATGGTGGTGGTTTCGAAGTGACGGTTGAACAGTCGTTTCCGATGTATGGTTTGGAAATACAACTGGTCGCCCATGGCCAGGCCGGTAACCGCGCAGGCAGGGTATTCGAAGAGTGTGGCGTCTTCCTCCAGCCCGGCCAGGTAGCCGTAAACCGGCGGAGCGTCCTCCGGTGACCCGGCCACAGCGGTGCTTTCCCGGACAGGCAGGTATTCCACGGCCAATAGCAGAAAAAGCGCAACCGGGATCAGGGCGGGCATTTTCTTTTCTTTTATCACCTCTGCCAGCCGGAGCATGCCATAACCGGCGAGAACGGCCGCCGCCAACTGGACAAAGACAGAGTAGCGGCTGATCACCCGGATAAAAGGCGCGACCTTGTGGAGCAGCACAGAGGGCATGGGCAGGCGGATGTAGCCGAAAGTCATGTAGGGACCGAGGGTAAAACTCAAGGCGGCCAGCCCGAAGAGCAGAAACATCCAGGCGCGCCAGTTGCGCCGGGCGGAGTAGAAGCCCCAGAGTGCCAGAACCAGCGGGACCCAGCCGATATAGGCGGCTGCCTCGGTAACATTGCGCCGGACAGGCACCACCGCGCGGGTAACCTTGCCGAACCACGGATGGTCCACTCCGGGCAGCAGGTAGTTGGCCCAGCTGAGCTTGAAACGTTCCTGCCAGTGCAGGGGGCGTACCTGCTCGGCCGCAATCGGTCCGAGATAGTACTTGTAGACCAGAATACCGGAAGCAATCAGGATAATTCCGATAGCGCAGACAGCGGCCCACCGGCCGGGGCTTATCCGGGAGAAACGCTCCAGGCGTTTCCTGCCGGTGGAAAACTCGTAGAAATACCCGTCGGCAAAGCGCACCAGCAGGTAGCAGCCCACCGCCAGCGGAAAGAACAGGTAATAGTAGATCGAGCAATAGCACTGGAAAAGGACCAGGGCCAGGACCAGCAATAAAGCGCCGCGCAGGTTTCGCTTGCGGTCGAAAATAAGCAGCGCGTAAAAGGTCAGGGGCAGCGGCCAGGCGGCGCCCAAGTCCATGTGCACTACGGCGTGGGCGTACAGGTAGGGGCAGAAAGCAAAAGCAAAGCCGCTGAAAACCGCTGCCAGCCTGTTGCCGGTCAGCTCACGGGCCAGCAGCCAGGTGCAGAATCCGGCCAGCGTGAAATTGATAATCGCATAAAGATTAACCGAAACTATCTGTCCAAAAAAGGCGGTAACCGGGATCATCAATATCGGAAACTTATGTGCCGCCAAAATGGAGGAATACATCGAACAGCTGTAAGGCCCGGCCAGCATGTCGATCTGAAAAGGATTCGTGTGCAAGGTCAGCAACTGATGTTTCGTGATCCACATCAGCCAGAGCCCGGTAAAGATGTCCCCGTAATAATTGTTAAAACTGCCGAGTATCCTGCTCCCGAGGGAAAAAATCAACGGATAGGTATAGATAAGGCTGGCTGCCCCCATTATCGCCAGCACGCGCGGTGCGGTCAGTTTCAGATCCAATCTTGATACGGCACCAGGCTCCGCTTTACCCTTTTTCTTTCGGGATCCGGCTTTCAACTATCACCCCTGACCTTAAAATAAGATACCATAACGTGTCCTCTGCCCGGCAGAGTATCCAAGATGCTGAATGGTAAAAGAGGAATATCGACCGGAACCAGATGAACATCGTAGTGTGGATTCAATTTCGAACAGGTGCGGGTCTCGAGATGAATCAAACCTTCCGACTCCAGC
>CAZSTM010000092.1:0-3161 GCA_964609635.1 uncultured Gemmatimonadales bacterium | reverse complement strand
AAATAACGCAGCGAAGCAGGATTGTACCCCACCAGATGATAAGGATAACAGAGTGAACCACACTCCGGACTGCGGCCCAGACGGTATAAAAATCTTTTAAAGCTGTTGGTAAAACTCAAATCATTCGGGACGTGGAAAACCAGCACGGCTTCGGGAGCGCATACGGACTTGATTTTTTTCAGGAACTCATGCGGCTCATTGACATGCTCGATAATATGGCGAAGATATACCACATCGAATTTTTCTTCACCAAATATCCCGTAGTCCAGATGCCCCACCTTGATCCGCAGACCGAACAACTCCTCAGCATAGCGGGCGGCCTTTGAGGAGACATCCAGGCCAGTGCATTCGTAGCGGCCGGTATCCTGTACCCGGTGAAGGAACTCCCCGCGACCGCTGCCGATATCGAGAAATTCCCCGGATGGTTTGAACCTGGCCAATCTAGCTATATTGTACGGAGCGATACGCAGGATATGTCTGGATTCACGGTTAAAGTAAACGTTTTTCAGAGAGCCTTCAAACTCATAGTATTCGTCATATTGATTGTCAATACTGTCATCGGTGAATTCTTTCGAGGCGTATCCGGATTTACACCTGCTGCAACGAACATAAAAATTTTCCTCAGTAAACAAATCCTTTGCAATCAAGTTGTACTTTTCAGACCCGCAAACCGGACACAGTCGCATGATCTCTCCGAAAGACAAGAAAAATTTGCTCAGGGTTCAGACTTTTTTAACGATCGATCGCAACCAGATAGAATCCTGTTTTCCGGGGCGGAAACACGGCCTGCCGAAAATGTCCAGCACGGCCCACCAGGCGTAGTTGACAACATGGCCCAGCATATCGTAGCGCGGCAGCAGGCAGCGAAACTCGATGTGCCCGGTCTGCAGCGTAACCAGATCGTGGGCGCGGATGAAAGTCTCGAAATTCCCGGCAGAGAAAAAATAAAAGTCCGGCACCAGGGCGTACCCGGACTCGAGATAATGCCTGGATTCCCGGTTAGGCAGCTCGAAAAACAGGCTTCCGCCCGGTGCGAGCATCGACTTGAGGCGCTCGATGATCTCTTCCGGAGCAATGAAATGCTCGAAAACGTGGGAGGAAACTATCAGGTCGAATCTCTTATCCTTTTGATCGAACTGCTCTAAAGTACCCTGGAAAATCACCTCTCCGCTTGCGGCGAACTTCCGGGCGGTAAAGCGCGCGCAGTCCTCGCTCGGCTCGATGCCTTCGACCCGGCATCCCTCACGGTGAAACTGCTCCAGCAGTCTGCCGTAGCCGCAGCCGATCTCCAGAACCCTGGCCTGCGGAGGAAGCTCGAGCCTGGCTTTTATCCATCTGTACTGGTGACGGGCGCGCAGGCCGCTGTAGTACAGCTTGAGAACCCGAACCGCCGGCCCGAGGATGGAGCCGAAGCTGTAGTAGCTGTCCCGATAGAATCCGGCCACCCGCCCGGCGCTCGGACGGGGGTGAGGATAAACCATACTGCATTCGGCGCAGCGCACCACAAAAGTGCCCCCGAAATACCGGTTCGGGGCGATCCGCTCCCGTTTGTCCGAACCGCAGCAAATACAGTTGCCTTCGGGCACGGCATCCGCTCCTCTTGCTCGCATTCGTTCGCAAGCCCTGCCCTGTGCCCCTACAGGCTGCGTGGTTGAACCCTTTGTGCCTTTTTTCCCTTGTCTCCTCAATCATACTCCTCGAACAGTCTGCCCCACTTTGTCTTGCGCCACCGGTTTACCAGGCGCCTGCCCTTGGTCGGGTACCAGAGATAGTCGTGGTAGAAGGCCGAGCCGAAAACGAAAAGGTAGACCAGCGGGGTATGGAACAGAAGGTGTTGAAATATTTTCAGGGGACTGAACCAGAACAGATCGCCCACCCGGCTGGCCAGGTTGTCGCCCACGCCGAAATTCAGGTTGACCTGCGAGACATCCTCGCCCACGATTTCGATCTCGCGGGGATCGCCCACACCCAGGCCCTCCTCGTGGGCCATGCGGATGTAACCGATTTTCATGGGATCGAAACCCATCAGGCGGCTGGAGACCGCATCCAGGGCCGTGCAGTCGGCGGAGGCCATGATGTAGTCCGCCTCGACCGGGATCATGGTCCGCGGCCCGGGTCCGCTGCCGCAGGTGGTGCCGTCTGCGAAAGCGAAAATCCCGCTGTGGATCTCTTTCTGGATGCGTAAAAGATCGACCAGGGTCTGGTGGATCACGCTGTGGGTGTAATGGCGCTTACGGTTTAGCAGCCCGCCGAAAGCGTTTTTCATCGCCCCGGTAGTGGTGGTGTAAATATGGGTCTTTACCGTAGGCAGGTGCACCACGTTCTTGCCCGGGAAATCCTCGGGGATGGTGATTCCTTCCGGGTAGATCTGGTCGAGCACCAGCATTTTCCCCCGGGGCTGGTAGGCGACCCATTTCATCTGGTCGGGGCGGAAGTTGTAAAGCGCCGGAACCTTGTAGCGCTTGAAAATATCCACGTAGCGGTTCAGCCGTTCTCCCTTGTAGGCGTTGGTGACCACCGTATCGTTCTGCACGGCGATCAACCGCTCGAATCCTTTTTCGCGCAAGATGCGGATTGCGCCTTCCAGCTGCCAGGGGGTGGTATTGGCTCCCGGAAAGGCGAAATGCCAGGAAATGTTGTCTTTGACTATGGTGGCAGAGTGTCTGTCGAGGGCCTCGGACATACCGGCCATCTCGGCCAGACGCCCGTAATCTGCGAGCACGGACTCAGGACTCGTTTTCAGTACCGCTACCTTGGCTTTAGTCATTTATTTCCGACCTCATCGTTCATTGATTGCAATCTTTCATTTTTACTTGTTCGATTCCACGATGATTCTCAATAATTTTTTCATATTGAACGGACAGATTCGTAGGAGCGACGTACGCGTCGCCCTGATGATGTATTTTTAACCTACCCCTTGCGGGCGAGGCATGCCTCGCCCCTACGCCGTTATTTTTAATCGACAATGGTTAATCGATATCTCGTAGGGGCGCACCCATGTGTGCGCCCTTGTAAGGATACGGCATCCACTCCGCTCGTTACGCATTTGGTGTCGCGCGCAAGCGCGCGGATCTCCGTTTCACTCCGGTTTTCGAGCCACACCCGGCTGTGTTAGAATGCATAAGTAGTTGTAAAAGCGGAAGCCTCCGGTGATATTGATA
>CAZSTM010000091.1:366-10689 GCA_964609635.1 uncultured Gemmatimonadales bacterium | reverse complement strand
CGGCCCAGAACCCGCTGTTCACCATCGGCAGCCAGATCGTGGAAACCATTCGCGCGCACCGGGATATCTCCAGACCTGCCGCCCTCGAAAGTGCCTGCGCAGTGCTGGAGGATGTGGGTCTGAAAGATTCGGAACGTTTCCTGGGTCGCTACCCCCATGAGCTCTCCGGCGGCCAGTGCCAGCGGGCGATGATCGCCGTGGCACTGTGCACCGAACCGGAAGTCCTGATCGCCGATGAGCCGACCACCGCCCTGGATGTCACCGTACAGAGGCGAATCCTCGACCTTTTGATAAGCCTGAGCCGCAAAAAAGGCCTGTCCCTGCTGCTGATCACGCATAACCTGGCGCTGGTGGCCCACCTGGCCGACCGGGTGCTGATCATGTACGCCGGCCAGATAGTGGAAAGCGCCTCTGTGGATGAGTTGTTCTCCGAGGCCTGTCACCCCTATACCCGGGCGCTGTTGGAGTGCATCCCAAAGCTGGATGTGAAAAAAGACGAACCGGCAACCATTGGCGGCAATGTTCCCGCTCCGGGTCTCTGGCCGGCAGGCTGTCGCTTCCGGGCTCGCTGCGCCCTGAAACGACCGGGCTGCGAAAAAGACCAGCGGCTCGAGATTCCCGAAGACCGGCCGGGCCGCCTGGTACGCTGCTGGCTTGCCTCAGCCGGGAAAGCAAGAGAAAACTAAGGGCCCGACCATGAAACCCCTGGTGGAATCACGCAATCTGGAAATGGTTTTCAGCTCCGGAGGGCTCTTTCGCCCCCGGAGTTCGGCAGGCTTTCGAGCCGTGGATGGGGTCAGTCTCGAGATTTATGCCGGACAGACCCTGGCCCTGGTCGGCGAAAGCGGCTGCGGCAAGAGTACCACCGGCCGCCTGCTCTTGCGGCTGCTTGAACCGAGCCGGGGAGTTGTTTATTTTGACGGGCAGGATCTGGGGTGCCTGGGGGCGGCCGAGCTGAGGAGCATGCGCCGCCGGATGCAGATTATTTTCCAGGACCCTTACGGCTCGCTCAATCCGCGTTTCACCGTGGGCCGCACATTGGCCGAGCCCCTGCGGCTGCATCTGGGTTTAAGCGGCCGTGCACTTGCCGGGCGGATCGACGGACTGCTGGAGACAGTGGGTCTGTCTGCGGTCGATGCGGGCCGCTACCCGCACCAGTTCAGCGGAGGCCAGCGTCAGCGGATAGCCATTGCCCGGGCGGTCTCGGTTTCGCCCTCCTTCGTGGTGGCGGATGAACCCGTATCCGCCCTGGACCTGTCGGTGCAGGGGCAGATCATCAGGCTGCTGATAGAGCTGAAAAAAAGCCTGGGCATGGCAATGCTTTTTATCTCTCACGATCTTGCGGTAGTGCGTTCGATCGGCGACCGGGTGGCGGTGATGTACGCCGGTCGTCTGGTTGAGCTGGCCCTGGCCGAAAGGTTGTTCGAGAATCCACTGCATCCCTACACCAGGCTACTGCTGGACTCGGTGCTCAAGGCCATCCCGGAAAAGGGCGCCAAACTCCCGGATGAGGAAGCTTCCCGGGAAGAACCCTCCCGCCGCAAATCCGCCGGCTGCGCTTTTCATGACCGCTGCCCCATGGCCCTCCCGCGCTGCCTGGAAGAGATCCCTGCTCTCGTCGAGGTTTATCCGGATCACCGGGTGGCCTGCTTTCGCAGTCCGGGTTGAAAAAAAGCTCCGGCCTGAGCTTTGCTGTCAGAAATATTTTTCGGGGATAACGGATTCACCAGAATTTATTGAAAAGTAGAATGCGAAAATATTATCAGGCCTGAGGGTTTAACTGCCCCAGAGCGCCCGGGCCTATCTGCCTGGAGTGACTTAAATTGCGATATTAAAATCAAATATAAAAAGTGCTTGACAAAAATTAATCTTCCGAGTATTATTTATTTCACTTCTTTTTTCTTTTTCCCTTAACTTAACGAACCAGATTTTTTCATGGAGGTCTTCTTTTTATGGGCGCAATCTTTTCTTGGCTTAGGTATAATACCTTCAGTCAGTGGTTTTTTTCCACACCATTCGGAGAGCTCCTCATTAACGGCGGGCCTTGGATGGTGCCGCTGGCCGTCTGTTCGGTTTGGGGTTTGGCCACTATTATTGTAAAGTACATCACCCTCACCATGGCTTCGATCAAAACGCGACGTCTCCTGGACCAGGTCAATCAGTACATGGAACAGAAGAACATCAAGGCGAGTGTCGAGCTTTGCGAGCAGACCGAGGGACCGGTGGCCGCAATCTTGCTTGCCGGCCTGCGTAAGACGAGTGAAGGCAGTGAGCGGGTGCTCCAGGCTATCGAAAATACCGGTACCATCGAACTGGCTTTCCTGGAACGCGGCCTGGTAGTGCTGGCCACCTTGAGTAATGTAGCGCCCATGTTCGGGTTCCTGGGGACAGTAACCGGTATGATCAACGCTTTTGCCGCTATCGAAAAGCTCGGCGAGGTATCTCCCCAGGCTGTGGCCGGCGGAATCAAGGAAGCGCTGATCACCACCGCTTCGGGTCTGGCCATTGCTATCCCGATCCAGATTTTCCATAACTATTTTGTCACCCGCGTTGACCGTCTGATTCTCGACATGGAAGAAAGCTCCCAGAACATAGTCGAGGTCGTGCTAGCCATGGAGAAAGAGACTAAGGGCGGGGCTGAAGCCTAGTAAGCCTGGATTTTTGGTTGTGGATCTTCTATTTGTCATTGACTGATGTGCCGGTGTGCCTTTAAGTACGAACCGGCTCTACCAAAATTGGTGTTAACCCCTCAAGGCGAGATGCTTAAATGCTGATTGAGAAAAAGAGCAGGGTCGAAAGCGAGATCCCCTCGGCCTCGATGGCCGATATCGCCTTTCTGCTGCTGGTTTTTTTCCTCACCACCACGGTGTTCAACGAGGAAAAAGGCCTGGAGCTGCTTCTGCCGGAGGCCAAAGCCGAAGAGGTTCAGATCAGCCAGAAAAACATGCTGCACATTATCGTGCAGGATAACGGGATGGTCGTTCTTCGCAAGGGTAAAAATCCGGAAGAGGCGCCGATTGCAGTGGACGGCCTGGCGGAGCGGATGCGGCAGGAGATTTCGATGAATCCGAAAATCATCGCCGCGGTAAAGACTGTCCCCAACGCCAAGTATTATCATATGATTGCGGTTCTGGACGAGTTGAGGGACGCCGACGCAGGCAGGATCTCGCTGCAGATGTACGGGGAAGAGGGCTGAGTTCGTCCTGAAAAGGCCCGTCTTGGTTGTAATCAATTTTGTTTTCTACCGGTTTCAGGTTTTAGCAGCGTCTGCTAATTGACCGAAAGGAGTTTAGCTTGGCGGTCGAAGCCAAAAAAATAGGTGGCTTAAAACGCAAGTCGCGCGTGAAAGAAACTATCCCCACGGCCTCCATGGCCGATATCGCTTTCCTATTGTTGATATTTTTTATGGTCACCACGGTTTTCCGTAAAGAGACACCACTAAAGATAGCTTTCCCGGAAGCCAGCGCCCTGAAAAAGACCGAATTCAAGAACAAGAACATCCTGCACGTCTGGGTTAACATAGATCAACCTAATACCATAGACAACGAGGAAGGATGGGTCTATGTGGATGACGTGGCCTTTAATACGGCTGATCCTTCCCGCAGAGCGGCCCTGGTTGAAAAGTTGTCCCTGGAGTCTATCGAGCGAAAGGGGAAAATCCTGATCGCCTTCAGGGCCGACCGTAACACTCCTTATCGCAAAATCAATGATGCCCTCAATGCGCTTAAGGAAGCCAATACGGTGCAAGTGATGTTCGCCACCAACCTGGAAAAGGAAACTTACGATCTGAGCAGGTAAGGGGATGTTATGCCATCTTTTGCCGAATTAATACGCCAGAACGCCAATTATCGTTTCAAACAACGATATGGCAGATTTTTTGCCTTCTCCATGGCTGCCTCAATCCTGGCCCATATAGCTTTCAACCTCTACTTCCCTGATTTAGGCGAGGGGTTTCAGGTGTCCCAAGAATCCTCCCTGGAGTCCTTGCCTCTGCCTCCCGAGGTGATCATTCCTCCTCCGCCCAAGCCTCTTGCCAAGCCGAGCGTGCCCATGGAAGCCCCGGAAGAGATCGATGAGGACATCACTATCGAGGAAACCACGCCGCCGCCTCCGGATTTGATTCCCGAAGCCCCGGAGGAAGTCAGGGATGAAGCGCAGGACTTTCTAATGGTGGCCGAGGTGAGGGCCAAGCCCAAGTTCTTCCCCCCTCAACCCGCGATGCCGTCCTATATCGCCCGGGCCAGGGTGGATGTGACTACGGTCATCCATTTCTTTGTCGATGAACAAGGCGATGTGGACCCCAACCGGACCAAGATACACCAGTCCTCGGGTTACCCGGAGCTGGATGAGATTGCGGTGGACTGGGCCAAGAAAATAAAGTTCCACCCGGCGCTCAACCGGGGAGAGCCGGTGAAAATGCAAATGGCCATCCCCATCCAGTGGAAATCCAAATAAGGATAAGTCAAAAAGTTCGATTTTCAAGCGGCAGGCTTTTCAGCCTGTCGCTTTTTTATTTCTTCTGCAATAAATCCTCCGGGATTAAGTATTAAGCTGAAAAGTTATCATTTTTCACTCTTCGCACTGCAGAGCTTTTCCTTGACAGCCCCACCGTACAAAAGGTAAAATAGAAGTCCGCCGATTGCCGACCCTGGGCTCCGGCGGGTTACCATTTAAAGTATTCATACATCATTTCCAAGTCGTAAAATGAAACTTTATTCTTTTCGCATAGGCCTTGCGGCGGTTTTGTTGATCCTGCCTTGCGTTCTTTTCGCCCAGAGCGCCGGCAAGATCGAGGGTGTGGTTACGGACAAGGAAACCGGCGCGCCTGTTTTCGGCTGCCAGGTCACCATAGAGGGGACCCGCCTGGGCAACATTTCCAACGAGGAAGGGCACTATTTCATTCTCAACGTGCCCCCGGGCTTGAAGACCCTGTTATTCGGCTACACCGGGTACGCTACCGCGCGGGTTGAGGATGTCCGCATACAGGCGGGGAATACCAGCACGGTCGACGTAGTCATGGAGACAGCGGTCTTCGAGCTGGAGGCGATAGTTTTCGCAGTCGAGAGCGAGCCGCTCGTGCCGCGGGACAATGTGCAGACCAAGCAGCGTATCCCCAACGATTTTTCATCCGCCATGCCGGTGAACCGTATCGAGGACGCCCTGGGCCTGAGAGCCGGCGTGGTGCAGGATGCCGCGGGCAAGTTCAGCATCCGCGGCAGCCGCCTGGGCGAGGAGGCGGTCTATATCGATGGTATCCTGGTACGCGCCTACAGCGAGCAGGCCTACCTCAGCGATCGCATAACCAGCGACAACACTCCCCTGGTGATGGGTAAAAATGCGGTCGAGGAAGTGAACGTGATCACCGGCGGGTTTAACGCCGAGTACGGCCAGGCCCAGTCCGGAGTGATTAACATTATCGCCCGCGAGGGCGGCATCTATCTGGCCGGCGCGGCCCAGCTCATCTCCGACGGCCTGATGCCCCGCTCCGGCGACTACGGTTACAACGAGCTCTCCACGGAAGTGGGCGGCCCCCTGGGATTGCCCGGAGCGTCCGGCTTTTTCCTGGCCTCCGAGCTCAAAGGCATGGCCGATGCCTCACCTGCTGTCGGCGGCCAGGCAGGCGGGTTCCGCGGAGTGGATGACCGTTTCCTGAACAAACTCAACGGCTATCTCGCGCAGCTCGGTCTCTACGACCCTAATTCCTCGGCAGCCCGCAGGGTGGGCACCCTGGATGCGGACCACACCGCAGACGGTATTCAGAGGCTCGACCGCCACTCTTTCGCCAATATTTCCTGGCTCGACAATAACGGCGACAATTCGCCCGAGACCAGAGTCATAACACCCGGGGACCGGTTCGACACCGGAGAGCGCATACTCGACCCCTCCGGGGTTTTCAGCTACCCCAACCCGGCCCGCCTGCCGGGCAACAGCGGCGACCTGTATTCCCTGAGCGGTAAGCTGACCTGGTATGTGAGCTCTCCGATCAAGCTTCTGGCCAATTACCAGGGCTCGCGCAACCAGCGTATCTACTACCAGCCGTCAAACATTTTCAACGCTCCGGAACGCAGGAACTATGCCGAGCGGGTACGCACGACCAACACTATTTTCGGCCTGGACTGGGTTATCCATCAAAGCGCCGAGAACGCCATGAACCTGATACTGCGGGCCAGCACCTACCGCAACAAGCAGAACGGCGGCTCCCTGAACCCGGCCAGTGTCGCCCGATCCACCTACGGCGGTTTCGGTATCGGCAGCCTGACTTTCATCTCGGAAGGGCGCACTACCTATGAGGACATCTACCAGGCGGTCGAAGGGCTCGAACCTACCGCAGAGACCTACCCTACTTACAACTCCGGCTACCTGAATGCCTTCGCTTCCACTTTCACCCCATTGCCGGGACAGCGGGGGCTGGAGAATGTTGCCAATCCCCTGATGCTGTTCAACGAGTCCGGGCTGCCCATCCGCCTGGTCAACGATCTCGAACAACGCCTGACTCTCAAGGGAGATTTCGACGCCCAGTTGGGCCGGTACAACCGGATCAAGCTGGGAGTGGAACTGCAGCGGCTCAGCGTGGATACCCGGCATTTTTTCTATGTCGGCGGCCCCCTGCAGGACAGTTGGTCGGTAAAACCGAAAATTTACGCGATCTACGCCCAGAACCGTCTCGATATCGGCGACCTGGTGCTGGATGCGGGCTTCCGGCTGGATTACTTCGACCCGGCTACGGATTTCCCCAGCGTGATGGGCGAGGCCGCTCAAGGCGATCCCCGTTACCAGGCAGAAAAAAGGTACCGGCTTAGCCCGCGCCTGGAAGTGGGCTTCCCGGTAACCGAGCGCAGCAGCCTTCGCCTCAGCTACGGGGTGTTCGCCCAGGTGCCGGCTTTCAGCGACTATTACTCCCTGATGAACCGGGACGTGCAGCAGGACCTGGCCAGCGATAATGTCAACAACTATTTCGGCAACGGTCATCTCGACATTCCGTACACTACGTCTTTCGAAGCCGGCCTGACCATGATTCTGAGCGATCGGATGTACCTGGATTTCGTGGGCTACAACAAGGAAATCCGGGGCAACGTGGCCTATCGCTGGCTGACTCCGGCCGAGCTGCTGGAATTGGGCGGAGATACCGGCCGCACCGGCACCCGTTTCGGCAAGAACCTTTTTGTGGCCTCCAACCAGGACCACGGTAATATCAAGGGTTTCGACCTCAGTTTCAGCCGACGTATGGCCGCCTACTGGTCCACCTACGCCGGCTACTCGCTCTCTTTCGCGCGCACCTCGGCCAGCGACCCCCAGGAGTTCGCCCGGGCGTTCGGCAGGCAGATCATCCGCGACCCGATCAGCGGGCGGGACAAAACCCCCGATCCGCCGAGCGAGCAGAGTCCCACCGACACGGACCAGACCCATACCATAAACTTTCAGCTTTCCCTGAACCTGCCCGCGGACTTTGGCGAAGACACCTGGAGCGGAAAGCTCTTAGGCGGCACCGGAGCCTTTCTTACCTGGCAGTTCCACTCCGGACGCCCTTACACCCTGGTCAACAGCCAGGGAAACCTGGCCACCGGAGAGAACAACACCGGACGGACCCGCTCGGTCCAGGTGGCCAACCTGCGGGTCACCAGGAGTTTCAGCCTGAGCGACAGACTGCAGATGATGTTTTTCGCCGAGGTGATGAACCTTTTCAACCGGGAGAATATCAACTCCCTGAAAGTCAACCCGACCACCGGCCAGCCGGGAGTGGACGCTTTCCTGCTGGGCGAGCTGGAACGTCAGCTCAGCAGCTTTACCAGTATACCCGAGCCGAACACTATCGAACAGGAGGCGGCAGGCGCCGAGTTCTCGAAAGACCCTGCCGAGCGCCTTCAGGTGGCGGCCCTGCGTGATCTGGACGGCGACGGGCTGGTGGAATACCCGGAAACTTTCGCCCTGCGCCTGGCGGGCCTGCTGGCGGCCATGGACAACCCGCGGGCCTACGGCCGTCCCCGCGAGGTGCGCCTGGGGGTAAAGCTCAGTTTCTAATATTCCCCTGTAGGGGCGGGTTTCAACCGGAGCCATGCAAAGCATGGCGGAGATTCGCGCTTTCCGACATCCCGCCCATGATATGTGCGATTGGGCCTGCGGTTCAGTTTTTGAAAAAGGATTATTGATGATAAGGGATTTAATTGAAGAATTTTTTTGTCAAGTTCTTTCTCAAGACATCTCGATATATAATGAGATAAGTTTCCAGCTAGAGCTTGGAATATTTCTGCGAAAAAAATTTTACAAAAAATGCGAAAACAGATACACTATTGAATTTGAGCGAAATATAAAAGATGTAGTTCCAGACGCTTCAAGCAATCTAAAAAAAGAAATTGATATAATTTTGAAAAATAATAAAAGAAATAAATATGAGATTGCTATCGAATTAAAATTTCCAAGAAACGGACAATTTCCCAATCAAATGTTTGAATCATGCAAGGATATAAAATTCCTTGAGCAGTTGGCGCAAAAGGGGATTAGAAAAGGTTATTTTTTATTTTTCACAGAGCTTTATGAGTTTTATAGTAGTGATGGTATAAGAAATCGTATAAGAAAAACGGATGGAATTTACGCGTATTTTAGAAAAGGAAAGATACTTAAAAATAAAATATCAAAACCAACAAAGAATAAAACAAAGAAAGTCGTGCTAGACTACGCTTACGAAATCAAATGAAAACCAAAAAAGGGAAGCAAAAAATATTTTGTTCTTGAGATACCTCCAGAATAATATGGTATCTCATTGAGAATATACTTCTGCAAAGCTATTTGATGGTGAATTGAAACAAAGATCTAACACACCCCTAAATCCCCTCTTGATAGAGGGGACTGGAAGGTTGAAAATTATTGTTTTAAAAATCCCCTCTCGAGAGGGGTGCCCTCGCTAGTGGGCGGGGTGTGTAATAAAAAAATAGCCGGAAACTAAAGAGCAATATGAGGAAACCCTTTGCATTGAAAAAATTCAAACTGAAATATCTTTTCCTGACCGCGCTGCTGGCGGCCCTGGCACTTGCCGGCAACCTGTCCGCTGTGAGCAAACAGGACTATAAGAGCAAGAGAGTCGCCGGTGCCCGCCTTCAGGCCTTCAAGGCCCGTCAGAGCTCGGGAAACAACTTCGCCTTTTACCTTTCCAACAACGGTTTCCTGGCGGTAAACCCCACCAGCCCCTTTGCCCCCGGCGGGTTCTGGCCCTCAGGCTCGACCAATAACTATGTCTATCAGAGCGGACTCAACGTGCTGGGTATTGTCGACGCGGACGGGGACGGCACATTTTCCGATACCGTGGAAACCAGCGCGGTCTATGATGCCGAGTGGCGCGAGGGCGGCGCCGCAGGCTCCAAGGATGACCCCGAGGCCAGGCTCTTTTTCTCCACCACCGATGAGGACCTCTCCGATTGGCCGGATGAATTCAGGACCCTGGATGAGGACCCGGACGGCCCCAATTTCGGCCTGCACGTGCCCCTGGTGATCGGAGACCAGGATGTGGTGACGGTTTTTACCGACGTGGACGGCCCTGTTTTCACCGGCGCCGGGGTCCACCGCCTGGGCCTGGAAGTAAGCCGGCGCGTGGTGCTGATCTCCACCGGCCTGGAACGCGATATCATGTATGTCAACTGGTCGCTGGAAAACGCCACCTACTATGTAAGCCAGGCCGAAGTGGCGCACGTTCCTTACGATATCCACAACGCGCTGGTCGATATCAAGACCGATTTCGATATCGGTGTGCCTACCGATGACGCCTCGGCGGTCATGCCCACTCTTCAACTGTCACTGGCCTATGACTCCGATTTCCGCGAGCAGGCGTTCGGCCGCCAGCCCGGGATCATGGGTTCCTCACTGCTCTACAGTCCGGCCGAGGATGACGGGTTGGACAACCCCACGGTGCTGGAGCCTGAGGGTAACGGCCTGGTGGATGAGACTTTCGGCGAGATCATGGACGCGGGTCTCACCCATCCGGTAACCGGCGAGCCCCTGGTTTTCCCGGAAGCTGCGCGCGGGCTCAAGGCCGAGCGCTTTTTCCTCTATACCATGTACACCTACGGGGATCAGCGTCCGGACCCGTTCAGCGATGCCGAGGCCTACCGCATCCTCAGCGCCGCCCCGGGCACCAGCCTGCTGCCCGCTTTCGATCCCTACGCCGACTTTCTGGAAACCGCGTTCATCGGGGACCTGCGCCAGAACATGGTTACCGGGCCGTTCGACCTGGAGGCCCAGGGCGAGCCGGAACAGGTCTGGGCCGCTTTCTATTTCAGCCCGGCGGCCAACGATCCGGCTGTCAACGGCAGCATGGCGGACCTTTCTCAGCTG
>CAZSTM010000091.1:0-356 GCA_964609635.1 uncultured Gemmatimonadales bacterium | reverse complement strand
CGCGGGTTCTCTTACTGGCCGAGGCTGCACGCCGCACCTACGATGCCGGCTTCCTTCGTCCCAAACCACCCCCGGCACCGGAAATCCGGCTGATCCCCGGCGACCGCCAGATGACTATCACCTGGGATGATTTCCCGGTCTCGGGCACCTACGATGACTATGCCGAGAGCTACCAGGCCTCTCAACTGGTGCTGCGCGACAGCATCCCCGAAAATTTTCCCCGCATCACCGGCTACCGGGCCGATGACTTCGAGGGATTCAGGGTTTACCGCTCCCTTACCGGCGAGCGCAAGAACGCCGTGCTTATCGCCCAGTTCGACCTCGACGACAGGATTGTCGACTATACGGTAACCCGC
>CAZSTM010000090.1:0-10745 GCA_964609635.1 uncultured Gemmatimonadales bacterium | reverse complement strand
CTTAAAAGGATTTGAAAAGATTAAGGACGTCCTGTTTGTTCGTGCAAGTCAGGAAATTCTAATCGTAGAAAAATTGTCTGAATAAATAGAGGATTTGAGGTTTAGGCGAGTGATATTGTTAAGATATTGCCGATCCCAGGGAATTGTTGGTCGGCTTCAGCTGATAACCTTGCAAAGCTCTACAAAAAACGAGGTGAAAACCAATGAACTTCAATGAATGGATGGTAAATCTATCTGACAACCTGAAAAAACTCGGATTGGATTTGGGTGGTTATCTGCCTAACATTCTCAAAGCTTTTGCATTACTGGTCGTCGGCTGGCTGGTTGCCCGGATTTTTCGCTCCCTGACTGTAAGGCTTCTGGCTGGACTGGCAAAAAAGATTTCAAAAACTAAAGACAAAGAAATAAGAAAGGATACTCGCCTGGATTGGTTTGTTTCGGATGTAGTGGGCCGGATTGTCTTCTGGATAGTATTTATTCTTTTTTTCGCAGCCGCAACAAATGCATTGAACCTGCCGGTAGTTACGGAAGTACTGAGTGACGTGGCAAGATATCTGCCGGCTGTTTTAGCAGCGGTTTTAATCGTCCTTGCGGGTACTGTCATTGGCAATCTTGCCCGCTCAGGTATCCTGGCTGCAACGGAATCTCTTGGGGTCACACAGGCGGAATTCATAGGCCAAGGCGTGAAGTATGTAATCTTTCTGATAGCAATCGTTATCGCCCTGGACCAGGTTGGTATGGACAGCACGATACTAATTCATGTAATCACAATCCTTATCGGAGCAATGATTGGAGGGGCTGCCTTGGCGTTCGGCCTTGGCGCCCGAACCGCGGTAAGCAATATAATCGCCTCTCATTATCTTCGTCAGAATTACCAGGTTGGTCAGCGGATAAAAATAAATGGAATACAGGGTAAGATAGTGGAGTTCCAAAATACGGGTGTTGTTCTTGATACGCCGGATGGATTGGTTTTTGTGCCGTCAAAGGAATTCAGTGAGAAAGTTTCAACCCTGCTGGATGAAGGGACAAAAGTTGAATAGCGAAATAGTTTTATCCCGCTCATTTTTAGAATCTCATCCATCTGATGCAGCTCACGTTCTTGAGAATTTGAATCCTGCCGAGGCAGCAGAACTCCTCCAGAAATTTCCATCGAAAAACGTAGCCGCCCCCGTACTTCAATTAATGGATATCGTTAGCGCATCCGAGTGTCTTTCAAAATGGCCGGATGACAATATTGAAGGAATCCTGTCTTTTTTACCTCTTCATTATGCAGCCCTATTACTGAGGCGAATGGAGGAGGGGAGCCGCAACCGTCTTCTCAGGAAAGTGTCCGAGGAAAAGCGCAAATCGATTCGCACCTTGCTTCGCTTTCCTGAAAACACCGCCGGCGCTTTGATGGATCCCGGGGTTTTAGTGTTGCCGGCAGACATTAGTATTGGAGAGGCCCAAACAAGGATAAAACGCAAACTGAAAGATACATTCTACTATATCTTCGTTGTAAGTCGTGACGATCGTTTGGTGGGAGTGATCGATCTAAGAGAGTTGATGTTTGCCGACCGAAAACAATCTTTGTCTTCTGCAATGCACCGGCCGGTGGAAAGAATATCTGCTCGTGCAAAAAAAGAGGCTATACTATCGCATCCTGGTTGGAAGCGCTTACATACTTTACCGGTGGTTGACGAAAACGAGGCCTTCTTAGGAGTGATCAGGTATCAAACCATGCGTGAGCTTGAAAAGGGTGTTAAGAGAAAACAACCTCAGAGTGTTCTTTCTACAGCATTGGCACTAAGTGAACTCTATTGGATCGGTGCCTCCAGATTATTAAGACTGGGAGATGTTGTAGAAAAGAAATTCACTAATTCTAAGATCAAGGATGGATAAAATGGCAAAAAGATCTTCCCGAGCCATGCAAGCTTTGATTGGAAACTATATCAGTCTTTATCCCGATGAAGCAGCAAATAACCTTGAAACTCAACCTTTAGAGGAGATAGTTCGTTTACTTGAGTCACATCCAAATATTCAAGCCGTTTCAGTAGTCGATAAGCTGACTCCGGACCTGGCGGCTCGAATAATAGAACTAATTAAAGAGGACCTAGCAAAACAAGTTCTTAGGGACCTAGACCCTGCGCGGGCTGTGGTAATTTTATCTCGGCTGGACGAAAATACACGTAATAATATGCTAAGCTTGCTGGATGAAAAAAATGTATCTGAATTAAGAGAGCTGTTGTCTTATCCTGCTGATTCAGCGGGAAGTTTGATGGACCCGAAAGTAATGGCTTTCAAACCGGAGATGAAGGTCAAAGATGCCCTAACGAGACTTAGAAAAGTCAAGCAAAAACGGATCCAGGAAGTCTACCTGGTGGATGAAGCAGGGCATTTGACGGGCTCCGTGTCGCTTATGGAAATAGCGATCTCACCGCATTCAAGCAAGCTGGAACAAATCAGTCGTCCCGTTACTGCGCAGGTGCAATCTGTGAGCAGTCGTGAAGAAGTAGTCGACGAGCTGACTCAACGGCGGCTGGCCAGCCTTCCAGTGGTGGATTTCGACGGAAGGCTCATAGGAGTGATTCGCTATGATGCCTTGGTTTCAGCGGTCGAAGCAGAGACAAGTGCAGATATTCAGGCAATGGTAGGTGCGAGCAGGGAAGAACGAGCTCTGTCGAAGGTATCCTTTGCTGTTCGTAAACGATTGCCCTGGCTGGAAATAAATCTGGGAACAGCTTTTCTTGCTGCAGCTGTTGTCGGAATTTTCGAAAGCACGATTGCTAAGTATACCGCCTTAGCCGTGCTTCTCCCTGTGGTAGCCGGCCAGTCCGGAAATACTGGATCCCAGGCTCTGGCAGTGACCATGCGTGGCCTTGTCTTGCGAGAGATACGTATCAGTCAATGGTTGAAAGTATCTTTAAAGGAAATAAAAGTGGGATTCCTTAACGGACTGGTGGTAGCTGTAACTACTTCTGCAGCTGTTTATATGTGGAGCCGCTCAACAGGTCTCGCTTTAGTGATCGGTATCTCGATGGTGGCCTCAATGACTATTGCAGGTCTCTCGGGCGCTGCGGTTCCTCTCGTACTCACCAGCCTCAGGCAGGATCCGGCTCAATCATCATCGATTATTCTCACTACTGTGACAGACGTGATGGGCTTTTTGAGTTTTCTCGGAATCGCAACCCTCCTGGCAGGAATGCTCTGAGCGATACATGCCTTATCTAAGCGCCCTCTTAACATAAATCGTATAAACATGGTCTCAACAGTAAAATATCTGGATATCATGTCTCATCTTAACCGCCGTTTACAAATTGCCATGCTATTCGGGAAATATCTATTGAAATAAAATTGAGGCTTTGATCGCTAAGGGAAACCTTGAGATTACATTTCAAATGCGCTTTGTCATAGCCTTAGGACTCGGATTCCTATTGGCCTGGAACGTGAAACCACCGGCGTGGAACATGAAAGGCCGGTGATTGCGGGCGTGCGGACTCATACACTAATCAGCCTATGATTTTGCCTGCGCCTGACCCGGATCGACGAGGAGCTGCTGCCGGCATGGGAGTTCTCAGTATCGGCGCTGGAAAGTCTAGCCGATAGGAAAAGCGAGCTTCTCCGGCAGTTGCGCGCCGAGTCGTTCCGCTATTTCCCGGTGCAGCTACACCGACGATGATCCCCTTCACTACATGAAGCGCCAGGCGATGGCGACCGGCACCACGCTGGACGCGATGGCGGTCTATGACGTGCTGCGTTCGCTGGAGTTCCTGCGGTCGCAGCCGGAGGTGGACCTGGATAGGATAACGATTTTGGGCAAGGGCGAGGTAGGAGTCAACGGGCTCTATGCTGCGCTGCTTGACGGGGACGTGGAACGTGTGGTGCTGGAATCGCCGACAGCCAGCCACCGGGATGCACCGATCTATCTCAACGTGTTGCGCTACACTGATATCCCGGAGGTGGTGGTGATGATGGGGGGCAGGGTAAAGCTGTTCGGTGAGATACCGCCGGCTATCAGGATTGCGGCGGAAAACTCCGGCGCAGAAATCGAACGCTCGCTGGCGGATTGCCTGCCTTGATATTAACAGGATTGTATGTCGTCAGAAAAAGTTGGGCAACTCTAGCCCAAAGACTAAGATAGAATCGATTCTGAGGGCTGGTATTACCACTCTGGCAATCTACCTTCAAAAGGCTTTTAGGACTACTCTGCATGACTGTTATTCTCAATCTGTGACCATTTTCCCGACATTTGGTGACGACTTTTTCTGCGGATCCTCTCTCTTAGACGACCTTATTCTCAAACTCTTCCAGCCGTGATAAGTATTTTAAGGAGTTACGTGTATAAAGAACCTGAATCATAGAAACCGTCTGCGTATCAAGTAGAAAGTCTCCTCTTACAATTATTGAGAAATGCACTTAAAATTTAGACTCAAATTGTCCAACTTGTCCTGAAGGGATATACTGGAGACTATTCCCATAAAACTGCTAAGCATTTAAAATTGATATGATTGTTTTTTCTGCATTTTCCTTTATCAAAGCACCATTGTCGCCGAAACCTTCAAGTTTGTTCTTTCTGGTGAATTAGAGTATTTTTATATTGATCTGAGTAATTGCCGGGGTGTAATTCAATCCTAACCGAAAAACCAGCTAGACTATCAAGGAGTTGTTTTGAAACGAGAATTATTCCGGAAACCGGCCCTCTGGCTTGCTGCGCTTCTATGTGCTTTAGGCATATTAGTAACTGCCGGCGTCTTTTTCCTTTTCAGCAGCCGTGGTCAAAGGTATATCCGGTCAATGGTCGAAAACAAACTGACCGCAGCCTTGGGGAGACCTTGCGAGATCGACAGTCTTGATACAGACCTTATACGGTTCGTTGAATTGCGTGGTGTCAGAGTACTTGGCGGTAAAGAGGGCCTGGCCGATACTTTATTAAGCGCCCACCGGATTTTTCTGCAATACAATCTGACAGATTTGTTCAAATCGAGGTTCACCTTACATGAAGTAATCGTCGATCGACTGGATCTGCTGATTTCCAGAGACTCCACTGGACGACTGGATTTTCCGGGACTGGTTTCAGAGCCGTCACAGTCTCAGGATAGCACATCAATCGAGTTTTTTCTTCATAGCCTGTCAATAAATGATGCAGGTATTTCTTACCACGATAACAAGATTCCATTGCAGGCCGAATTGAGAAATATCGGACTGATTTTATCCCAGTCACAACCGTATAACTATGTAATCGAAACTAACGCGGTCTCGGGGCGATTCGATTACGCTGGAATAAACATACCGTTTGGAAACCTAAATATATGTGGCAGCCTGACTGACACTCGATTGACGGCTGACAGTATTCAATTCCAATTACCGGGGTTAAATTGCACAGGCGTGTTAGAACTGGATTATAGCGCCGATCCAGTCTTAATAAATGGAAATTTGATGTTAGAGGGTAAGATGGACAGTTGTGCTGTGGCATTCGGCTTACTGCTGCCGGATTACCTCAAGCCCCTTGAGGGGGATATCCGGGCCGATATCCGTCTTTCCGGTCCGCCGGAAGGATTTTCTGTGCACAGCCGACTTGAGATTGAAGATACAAAGCTAGGGATGGTCGAAATACCTGGCTGCCGAATGAGCCTGGCCTACCGGGACAACTCTATAGTACTCGACAGCCTGAAGGCGGTATTGCTGGATGGAAGCCTGTTTGCCAACGGGACCCTGATTCTGGATTCATTGCTTTCAGCTAGAATGGAACTTCAAACCAAACGAATGGGTGTGGAACAATTCGCGAAACTGTTTAAAAGGCCAGAATTTCCCGGTGGAGGAAGGATCAATCTTGAAGCCGGTCTTTCGGGTCCTCTTAAAAAGTTGGAGAAAATTCAAGCCGAGGCCGGCATCACATTGTCAGAGTTGAGTTATGGCTCCCGTATTTTACCGGTACTGTCAGCTGAAGCAGTCCTCTCCGGAAGGGAGGGGAGGCTTAAACTCGAACAGGGCAGCATGACTGCGGAAGCCGTTGTTTCTCTTTACGGAGAAAAGCTCTCCGGAAGTTATACGGCCAATATCCAACACCTTGCAGATGTATCACCCCTGTTCGGCATCACCGGACTATCCGGCAAGCTGAATATCAGAGGTACTCTTGAGGGACCTGCCGGAGAGCTGTCTTTAGATGCTTCGATGGTCGGCTATGAAATCCGCTACCATAATTTCCCTGCGGACTCGCTTCGCTGCCTTTTAAGTTACTCTGCGGCGGATGGAATTTACATTCACAGCGCATTTATCCTCGGAGAGATTGCTGCTCTTGAGAGCCTGGAGCCTCCACTTTTCGTTCAGGACTTGAGCGGTGGATTTGCATACCAATGCGAAATTAAAGGGAGTGTTGATAATCCATCCGTGGAACTCCAGGGATATTTTAAAGAGCCCGGTTATGATTATTTAAAGTTTGACAGTGGGCGTTTCACCTTGGAGTTGAAAGATCGCCAGGTCCGGTTAAACGGCATGCAGCTGGTACAAGATTCTCTGACAGTCAATCTTGAAGGCGGATACGACATTGACAATCGTAGCGGAACCGCAGCCGCCAGCCTGTTGGTCATGCCGCCGGCGCCGGTTGACCTGCCGAGTGATATCGGCTCTTCGGAAGCGCGGGAAAGCAGGGGTGAAATCGAAGTCGAATTTGACTTCTCGACCCCTCACTCCTGGGAAATTGCGGCCGCCGGCAAAGGATTGAAACTTTCCACTATATCATTTTTTTCTACTGTCGGTCAGGGAATTGCCGGCTCAGCCAACCTGGCATTGAGTTTCTCCGGCAGTCTGGAAAAGCCTGATGCTTACCTGGATCTGGCTGCCGATTCTCTGAGCTATAGCGGGGTGACCCTGGACTCATTGCGTGGCTATCTCGGTCTTTCCGGCAACCGACTTATGGTGGATTCAGTTGCGGCTTACAGGGGCCTCAATCGCTCGACCGCCAGGGGTGAGATTTGGCTAACCGGAAAGCCAGGGGAATTCCCCGTGTTCGATAAACAGAGCAGGGTCAGTCTGGAGATGGATGCACAAAATTTTGAACTGGAACTGTTGAAATTTCTCTTGCCTCCACAAAGCGACCTGTCCGGCAGCGCTAACTTGAGCTTGATCATAGAGGGAACGCTTAATGAACCAAGCCTGACAGGTCGTGTGAGTATAGCTGGTGGACGGCTGCTGAGCGGTCCGGGAAAGCCCGCCCTGGACAGCCTGCAAGCTGATATAATTTTTGCGGACTCCTTGTTCGAGGTCAACCGGATCGGCGCCTGGATCGGAGGCAATCCATTTGAGTTGACCGGCACTGTCCGGTATCGTGGCAGGCGGAGTTTTAAGATGGATCTGGAACTGGCGGCAATCGGCAAAAAGCTGGCGCATATTGCTGGTAACCTTAATGGTGATGAAATCTCCATTGACACTAAAGTCGAACGGACCGACATATCCATGCTATACACATTTATACCTGATTGCGAACGATTGAGTGGATATCTTACAGCCGACATCAGCCTGACCGGAGCACTTACGGAACCGGAGCTGGACGGTAAAGTGACCCTCGACAGTCTGGAATTAAAACATGTGCTGTCAGACACGCCGTTGACTGGGGACCGGCTTGTGTTTCACTTTGACAAACAAAACTTGGTGCTGGATTCAACGCAGCTGAGACTGGGCGGCGGGACAATTCTTCTTCAAGGTCATTTGTTCTACAAAGGTGAAAATCCTGGAGGACTCGGACTCGTGGCTGCCGTTGATGGAGTACGAATTGAAAAATCCGGGCAATACCTTATCGGAATTAATACGGCCCGGCTGGGTTTCAGCAACCAGGATAATGGCTTTGTGCTGGATGGCGATATCGTGCTGGGAAATACGCGCATAACTCATAATTTCACTCCCAGAGAAGCTCTTGGCCTGTTCCGGAAAGTGGAGCTGCCTTCGAAGGAACCAAGCGAACTTTTCAAGCGCACAAAGCTCAATATCCACTTGCACGAAAGCGACTCGTTGTGGATAAACACGAACCTGGCATGGATAAACCTCCGTTCCGACCTGCATTTTATCGGCACCTTGGCCCAACCCAACGTTACCGGCCGGATTGCAGTGATTCAAGGTGAAGTGTACTACCTGGATCACAAATTTCAAATCACCAGGGGTACACTGGATTTCGTAAATCCATCCCATATCAATCCCATCACCGACTTGAGGGCCGATACAAAAGTCAGCAGCTACAGCAGGATGGAAGCAACTAACTATATCGTGAGCATGGAGTTAAGCGGGCCGGTGGAACAAGCTTCCTTTCGTTTGATTTCCGACCCTCCCCTGGATAGAGCGGATATAGTTTCTCTGCTCACTCTGGGAGTTACTCGCCAGCAGTTGACAGCCAGGGACACGGAGGGCAAAACATCTATCGCAAATCTGATGAAAGAAAGGCTCAGCGATCTTTCCAGCCAGAAAATATCAGAATACCTGACCAACAATGTAGCCGGAACTATCGGACTCGACAAACTTACGGTAGAAGGTAATATCTTCCGAACCAGCAAAGAAAGTACCACCCGGCTTTCAGCCTCCGAAAACATCTCCGATAGACTGGGGATAACATATTCGACTAATGTGGGCCACCTCAATGAGCAGAGTGTCCGTCTTGACTACCGCCTTTCGAAGTATTTCTTCCTCGAGGGTAAAACAGATCAGCGCGGTCGATCCAGTGCAGTGCTGAAATATCGATTGAGATTTAAATGATGATACACAGAGCAAAGTGCTCCTTATTTGCAGTCCTGGTTATCACGCTGTTGTTTGCCGGGGCAACCCCTTTACGAGGCCAGAATTTTAAAGTGTCTGCCGTGAATATTGAGGGAAATGCCGAATATAAGGATGCGCAACTTTTCCGCTTAATGATCACCCGGCCACCCGGTTTGTTCAGTAAAACACGGTTTCACAATGATATTTTCCAAGACGATCTGGAAAAGCTGCGGCTGTATTACAGGCAGAATGGATTTCTAAAGGCTGATATAGAGCAATTCCGGGTTGACGTGGATTCAGCGAGCGAAGAAGTTAAAATCACCATCCGGCTTTACGAGGGCGAGCGTACATTTATCACCTCTCTGGAATTCTCCGGGAATAGTTTATTCCCGCATGACAGCCTGCTGGCAGTGATTCCCCTGCGGGCCGGGGACCCGCTAAACAGGCGTAAAATCGAGCAGGCTTCTCTATCCCTGGTCTCCAGGTACGGCGAACAGGGGTTCTTGGACGTGGAGGTGGAGTCGGATATAGTACTCAGCGATGACAGCCTGGGCGCATCTGTCAATTACATTATTACAGAGAGGACGCGGTACACTGTCGGGGAGGTCAATCTCAGGGGTCTGGAAAAGACAAAACCAGCGATAGTTCGTCGCCACCTGCAGCTTAGACATGGTGAGCCGGTCAATCATGTCCGACTGCTGGCGTTACAAAGAAAAATCTATCTTACAGGGCTTTTCCAGAGTGTATTTATCAGGCCGGCCCCGGCAGCCAGCGGAGATTCAACGGAAAAGGACATAATTGTAGATCTCAAGGAACATATGTCCGGTGAATTTAACACAGCCGCTGGATATGGATCAATCGAAAAGTTGATCGGCAGGGTGGAGCTGTTAAACAATAATATCCGTGGAACGGCCCGCAAATTTGGCCTTTCCGGAGAATGGAGCTTTATCAACCGCCTGGCAGCTTTGTCGTTCAGCGAACCATCTACTTTCGGTACGCCCTGGTCCAGTGACTTGAACCTGTCGGCCGAGTACAGAGACGAGCCGGGCTATGATTTAAACCGCGCCGGAGGACAATTTACAGTCGGCAGGCTTTTCGGAGAAAGATTGAAATCGACGTTTTCTTACCGAAACGAGAACGCTACCCTTAAAAACATTGATCTGGAAAAGGGTAAACTCCCCAGGGATCTGACCACAACTACCAGAAGTTTTAAAAATACCATCAGTTACGATTCCCGGGACGAGCTGATTAACACCAACCGGGGCATATATCTAGAACTGGCAAACGAGATAGGCGTTTTTTTTGCCAACGGTAGAAATACCTTTTTCCAATCGTCTATTAAGGCTCGTTATTTTACACCTGTCACCCGCAAATCGATTGTAGGCAGTGGGCTTGAGTTAAGTTGGATAACTTCTCAGGGAGGGATTTCCGCTATCCCGCTACATGAGCGTTTTTACGCCGGAGGACCGAATTCAGTTCGGGGCTTCAACTATCGCAAGCTGGGTCCACTGGACAGCGAGAGAGTTCCGCTGGGAGGGAGGTTTAAATTTGTCTGGAATTTGTTCGAGCTCAGAAGAACTCTTTACAAGATGATAGGCGGGGCGGTTTTCCTGGACATGGGTAATGTCTGGCTGGCCCCAAAAGATTTCAGCCCGTCGGATATCAGGTTTTCCAGTGGAGTCGGGCTAAGGATTAACACTCCTATCGGCTTGGGCAGGGCTGATTACAGCTTCAACCTCGATCCGAGAGATGGAGAACCTTCTAGTAAAATATATGTAGGAGTCGGCCAGGCATTTTAATTGCGGCAAGGAAAGTCCATCCACTAAATGACTGTCATTCTCAGTCTGTGACTACTTTTCGGGGGGTGACTGCTGTTTCGGCGGAAACCACTCCCGAACCGCATTATTCTCAGATTAGGTCTGTTTATTTTCAGAGAACGATCTCGAATTCACCGGTTCAAAGTAGTATTTGGAAAATAAATCTGGCACCTTGTCAATTCTTGCCAGTTTTGGTGTGAACTTATGGCT
>CAZSTM010000089.1:0-10842 GCA_964609635.1 uncultured Gemmatimonadales bacterium | reverse complement strand
AACCCTGTACCGAATAGGTCAGGATTGTTTCCCGACATACGGAAATCAGGTATTCGCCTTTCAAATTACGGATATCAGCACAACGACCTATAAAGAAAAAAAGATCGACATCCCCCTGGTAAAAGCCTCTTCTAAAGGCTGGAATGCCGATGCCATGCATCATGTCGATCTTTATCAAATAAGTGATTATAAATGGATAGCCGCCGTGGACGCTCTTGGTAAATTATCCATAAAAGCCCCTTGATTTATGCTGCTTTCTCAGGTGTACAGGGCCGGAAGGCAGATAGAGCACTTTGTTCAGGCCCCCTGAACTCCACCAGATATACCAAGGGGCTACAGGCAAAAACCTGTAGCCCCTTGATCTTTATAAGCCTTCTTCTCATACAATAATGCCGCTTATTAAACAGGCATCCAATCCGATCGGTACGCTGATTTTTTATGCCGAATTTCAACAGCTGTTCAGCATAAGAGTAAAGATTCCCTGTTGTCTGATCCGCCGACCCTCGCAAGCCCTAGAAATGGTTCTCGATCACCACCTCGTCCATCGGCAGCTGGCCGGTACGAGGCCAGGCCTCTTTGGTGCCCTTGCCGACGGCGACAAACATGGCAATAACATGATCCTCAGGCAGGTTTATCAGTTTACCTACCGCATCGAAATCAAAGCCGTCCATGGGGCAGGAATCATAGCCCATGGCCTTGGCTGTCAGCATCAGAGTTTGGGCGGCTATGCCGCAGGAACGCATGGTTTCGTCCCGCTGTACCTGTTCACGCCCCCGATAGTATTGATCAATGGCCGGAACGATAAAGTCCTGAACTTCCTTGGAAGCGTTTTGCCAGTAGCGGGCAGGTTCCTTTTCCCAGGACTTGAGGTCTGCGCAGAGAATCACCAGCAGAGAAGCGTCGGTAACCTGGCTCTGGTCCCATGCAGCGGCGCGGATTTTTTTTCTGAGTTTGGGATCGCGCACAACCACAAAACGAGTATTCTGGATATTGAATGCGGTCGGCGCAAGCATGGCCGAAGATAACAACTTATTGATCTCATCTTCGGTCATCCGATGCTCAGGGTCGTAATGCTTGACCGCCCGACGTGCCTCGATAGCGGCAAAGGTTTCCATAATAACCTCCTCAGAGGGAATGAGCCGTTCGGGGCTTAACCGAAATTTCCCACATAAAAGTTGACAAATGTTTTTTAGCCCGCCTTTTTGATTTTGGATTCAGGCCTTGTCATTCTTGGCTTGATCCCTACGAATCTTTAGCGTCTTTTATCTAACTTACCTTTCCCCCCAAAAGTATCAAAAATTTAGAGGGAAAATGATCCTCTGACGATTCCGGTAGTAAGCCGACTTTTCGCTGTCAGATCAAGTCTTATCTATTCATTTGGGGGAGATTGTTCAAGCTCTGCTAAATCCGCGGCCACCACTTCTTCCTCGGTATATTTGAAATATACTGATTTAAGCGGCTCGTTAACTGTGAAATGCCTGTTAAAGATGGTGATCGTGGTTCCAGGATATATTTCATTATAGACTTTTACCACAGCTTTTTTGAACTCTTCGGTCTTATTTTTTAATTGTTTAATTTCGGCCTCCAGGGTATCTCTCTCTGTCTCTATCTCATTTTTTATCTGAATCAATTTATCCGGCAGACCTTTCTTGTCTTCGGGCAGGGGTTTTTTGACTAGCCTCCTTCGTGAAAACTTATGAAGAATATTTTGGATATCTTTTATCTGTTCGACATTTTTTGCCAGGCGTGCGGTTAATATCCTTAGTTGTTCAGTGGCCTCCTTATCCACCCCGGCGAACAGGGCGGTGGGTGTATAGTTTTCATTGCCGACAACCTTGGCTTCTATGGCCTTGGCCGCATAAGTTTCACCGCCCACGATAAGACCCGTTTTGCCCATAAGGAACAGGCTGCCCTTTGTTTGAATCTTGCTGTGCATCACACATTCATCGATATGGATATCGCCTTCGGCGGTGATATTCTCATTTTCGCAATATTTGGCGGTCAACTCTCCCCCGGCGGTGATTTGACCCTCACCTCTGCCGACAAAACCCATTTTGAGCAGAACATTACCCTCGGTTTCGATAACTGCGTCTTCCACGACTCCCTCCACCTGGACATCATCTCTGGCTTTTACTTTGAATCCACTTTTTACATCCCGTTTAATTATTACCGAGCCGGTAAAATCGATATTTCCGGTGGAGAAATCTATATCCTCTTTGATCACGATAACAGGCAGAACCTCGACCACATTTCCTTTAAGCTTAACACTACCGTCGATTTCCGAGATCAGGATATTGGGATTTTCCGGGTCTGGTTTGGCGTTTATACCTTGCGGCAGGGGAGGCTGCACTACTTTATCGGGCGGAATTTTCTGGCCGAAAACAGTACAGCCTTCCTCACCCGCTTCAGGCGAAATGGTCTCTGCTAAGATGTCTCCTGTTTGCACATTCTGAATCAAATTCAATTCTTTATAATCCAGGTTTCCCTTCGCATCCATCAGGGGTTTTATTTCGGTCTCGAAATGATATTTTACTTCACCGTTTTTCCCCTGCGCTACTCTTTTGCCTCGGGCCACCGGCACGGGTTGTTCGAATTTCTCTTCTTTAAAGATATTTTCTATTTCCTCTTCAAGAACGCCGTAAACAATGCCTTTCTCGGTAATAAATCGCTTCAGGTCCTGGGAGCTGAAATCGTCTTCATTTAAAAGTTTCGCAACCTTAACACGGGCTTCAAATTCGTCTTCCGATACCTCCAGCTCAAAAAAAAGCTTAATCTGAAATGTGGTTTGATCGAGGAAAAGGTAGCCATCGGTTTTGGCGATGATAAGATCCTCATTTTCGGGGGAGATGCCGGCGTTTTCCAGGTTCGGTATCCTGGCTTTTCTCTTTTGCGGGGCGGGTATTTTTTCTCCGAAGACCGTGACCCCCTCAACTCCTTTTTCCGGGGGAACTATCTCACCGATCTTTGCATTCTTTTTTATCTTTACCGCTTGACCGGTCTCGAAAAAATATTTTATCGTGCCGTCTTTTCCTTCTGTAGGCCTGGTACCCGAGGCGATCAGCAGTTTTTCATTGTATTTCATCTCTTTGCCAAGTTGCTCGAGCACATCCTCTTTGATTCCGACTTTTATTTCCTTCTCGGCCAGGGCTTTTCTGATTTGCTCGATGGAAAAACTCGGGGATTCTGTCAGGGGAGCCAAAGTAAGATACGCTTCCACCTTGTCTTCCGAGGTTTCGATCACCAGCTTGACATCTTTTTTTTCTTCCTCAGATGTCATGTTTTTTTCTTCACTCATTTTTACCTATCCCGGCGACATGATGTAAGATATCCAGAGTGCTCACTATTCCGGTAATCTTATTACCTTTTTCTATTATTACCCGATGAATATTATTGGCTATCATCACTTCGGCTAATAACTCAATAGAGCGGTCCTCATCGGCTGTTATCGGATTTTTGGTCATTATACTACCCACCTTTTGTTCCGTGCATGAGGATATTTCCATTTCACTTTGTTCGGAGCCGGATTCTAAAATACCTCTCAGGCCGAGTTTTACGGTCAGGTCGAGGTCGAGATCCAGAAAATAGCCCAGGACATCCGTTTTGGTAACTATGCCGATAAGTTTCTTTTTCTTATTCACCACCGGCGTACAACTTATTTTGTGTTCCAGAAAGATTTCTATCAGTTTACTGATCGCCGTGTCCTCTTTGACCACAATGACATTTCTGGTCATGATATCTCGAGCTTTCTTTTCCATGATACTTCCTTTTGATTTGGTATATGTCCGGTTAAAAAATTCAGCCAAATATCAGAGCAAGTCGATCATTCTAATTTCCGTACTGCTTGTGAGGTCGATTTAGAAGCCATGTCATCAGGTCCCCTGGTCGCGCTGTTTGTCCGGGCTTTTACTCTCCTGGGGGCTGCGTTTTCCTGCTCCCGCCTGGTCAGAGCTGACTTTAGCATCGTGTTGTGTCAGTAAGGCGATCCTCTGGTCGGCCTCGCGAAGACGGCGGGACATAGTTAGTAAAAGGTTTCTTGTACCCGGCGTCAAATGCCCTATGTACTTGTTAAAATCCTCCTTCTCCAGGATAATGACTGTGGTGTCCTCTACGGCGCGGATGGTTGTATTGTGTATATTAATATCCGGATCCAGGAGACTCATCTCACCGAAAAAGTCATTCTTGCCAAGCTGGTTTAGACATACTTCGCTTTTATCTTTTCGTTTCACCACCTCGACTTTGCCATTGGTGATAATATAGAAGGCGTTTGAGGAATGGCCTTCTTTGATAATCATCTCTCCAGCTTTGAAAGTTTTTTCGATAAAACTCATTGTCTTCTCCCGGTTAACCTGACATTTGGGTAAGCCGTTCCAAGCTCGAATGATCGGAGGCAGGTGTCAAGGATCAGGAGCTTAAGGTTCGATATCCTCCGGGTATTTGCTTATTTCCCGGTAAAGTTTATTAGGCGGTTGTTCCGTCACTTCAATAGGTAAGCATCTCCAATTCGACAAAGATTTTTACCTGCCCTTATTAACGGTATCACTAATTATGAGAGAATTCAAGTGTCTGGGAATGGTGAAGAGACCTGGTCTCTAAAGTCGATCCCGATGCTGCGACCGGCCCCGGGAGCCGGAGGATCATTTTATTTCTACCGTGTATTTCAGCGGCCCTTCTTCGATATGTACGGCGCTGGAGAGAATCCCCACCGCAGTGCCCATGCCGCCGTGTCCATCGATATCGTAGTTGTAAAACGGCATGAAAGGGAAACGCAGGCTGGTTTTGCCCTGGGGCACGGTTATACGCCAATGATCGCTCTCGAGAGCGCCGCCGACTTGCTCTTCCGCCAGTCCCAGGCGGTTTTCGCTCAAGGTGTAAGAAGTACCGTGGCCGGTGGTAATTTCCCGGCCCGGCTTAAGCTGCAGCTGCAGGTTGCACTCGTAGCGGTTGGGCCAGAGGATAGGCTCGGTGGTTTCGGTAAAATCCACCCGGATTGCCAGCTTTCTACGGTCGAGGATCTGCACTGCTACGGCGGCCCGGAATTTATCCAGGGCAAGCTCGAGCACGGCACTGTCTGCCGAGGCGGTGATCCGGCTGCTGCGCGGCCAGAAATCCAGGTTGCCGTGGCTGGGTTCCATCAGCACGGTGGCGATCTGCGGCTGGCGCTTGGTGTTGCCCCCGCCGATAAGCAGGCCGGTCTCGGCGTGCCAGATTTCCAGGTAAGTGTAGCGGTCGAGGAAGAAGCGGTTACCCTCCCAGGGCGGGCTGATTATCCCGGAGAGGCAGACTATCCACGGTCCCCGGCGCATGAGATAGGCCCCGCTTATCAGGCGGGCCTCATAACTGTCCAGCTCCTGGGGCGCAGGCGTTTCCGGTCCCTGCACGGTATACCTGATTGCATCCACGTAACGGGACAATTCCACGGCACCCACGGGCAGTTTGCGCTCCTTGTCCAGGCGGTCGATAAGCTTCCGGGTCATAATGCGGCAGAAGCGCCTGCCGTCCGGGAAATGGCTTAAAGCGTGAAGTCCCCGGGTGGCGGCAACAGATGAGCCGTAGCGGTTGCGCTCATCGATTACCGAGACAGCAGAGCCGTCCGGATAGGTGAAATTAAGTAAAAAGTCCTTGGCCCGGCGCAGGGCCTCCAGTGCTTCCGCATCCCCGCTGAAAGCGTAATAGAGGCCCACACCGTCCAGGGTGAGCCAGGTGTAACGGTTCACCGGCCCGTGATGTTCGGCCCAGTAACCATCCGGGTGCTGGCTGCGCAGCAGGTTTTTGAATGCTCCCACAGCAAGCTCCACCCACTCGGGCCGGTTCAGGATCTGACCTCCCCGGTACACCGCGGCGGCGTAATAGGAGTAATGGTTCGGGCTGGTGCCCAGTTGAACCGCGGTGAAATCCCGCTTACCCTCGCATTTTTCCAGATACCCGGCATAAACACTGCACCAGCGCTCGAAACTCGCAAGCCAGGTATGCTGCTGTTCAGGGCTTAAATGCTCCTTGATCAGATCATAGGCCTCCATCCAGGCATAGACCAGCCAGTGGCTCATCGGCCAGAAGGTTTCCGGCTCGAACCCGGTCAGCAGGTCGCCGTTGCGCTTTACAGACTCCAGCAGTTGTTTGCTGCCGTGATATGGATTGAGCGAGTGCCTGGTGGCCCAGAGGTAGGCCAGCGGGTAGATTACCATCTGGTTGAATTCGTTATAACTCCTGGTATGGGTTTTTTCCCTCTCCCGGGGCGGGTAATAAGCGCCGTACTCACTCTGGTTTTCGAGCGCCGGTTCTACAGCGGCGACCAGCAGGCGCATGTAGAGATCGCCGACCGGGGTTTTTTCTGCCGCGGAGAGCTTAAAGGGGCATGTCAGCAAGAAAATCAGGAAGATAACCATCAAGCAAGCTCTCATTGTGCCGTCTCCCGAGTTAACAGTTAAGATGTCCCGGGTTCAAGATCCGGTATTCTTACTGGAAAAACTATAATCAAAGCTGTCATCTGGCAAGTTATCTCTGGATCGCTGCAATTTTTCTTCGGCCTCAAAAGGTTGCCTTCCGTCCCGGCTTATCCTAATTTAGTAAAATTAAGAAGTGAAAAATTATCCCATACAGTCTTTTCCCGGCCGGCCGGGATAAACCAACTTTCAGCAGGTGGCACAGATGAAAAGAACAACTGTTTCGGCAATCCTTTTTTTGCTTATCTGTTTTCCGGCTGCAATCCTCTTTGGGCAAACCCGCCATCTTGCCCCTGATCGTCCGCGTTTGATGTTCAAGACCTCTGTCTGGCCCTCCGGCATAGACCTCGAAACTGTGGCTGAACGGGCAGGAGACACGCCTTACGCGCACTGGTTCGAGCGGCTGAACAGTGATAATTTCCACACCGCGGCCCTCTCCTGGCTCATCCGCAGCAAGCGCGGGGAGGTTACGGGAGCCGATCAAGCAGCGGACAGCGCAATAGCCGGGATGCTCGCCCTGCCGTTGCGTGACGGCAATTTCTACAACGGGGGGAACCTGCAGTTGATGAGCCTGGCGTACGACTGGCTTTACCATTATCCCGGTTTCACCTCCGATAAGCGGCAAAAAATACGACAGAAAATGCTGGCCATGTCGGAGAAAATTATCAGCCACGTGGTGGAGGGAGTCGAGCTGGTTTACGGTGAGGAGATATTTCACAACTACTGCAGCAACGCGGCCCTGGCAGTCGGCCTGGCCGGGCTGGCACTCTGGGAGGGGCCGGAGGATGAACAGGCCGGCCGGCTGATCCGCATTGCCGAACAATGGTATTTCGACCGCTCGTTTCCGGCCATGGCCCTGCTGGAAGGCGGCTGGCACGAGGGCATGGCCTACAGCCTGAACCACGTACTGCAGGAAACACCCATCTGGGTAGCCGCCTACCGCACCGCGACCGGCACAGACTGGTTTGCCGGGATCAAACGCGAGCAGGGCAACTGGATGGAAGGCTGGATCTATTTCTGCCTGGCGAACCTGCGGCCGGACTATACTTTCGTGCGCAGCTGTGATAACGGCTCAAGTCGCATGGTGCCCGACCGTACCCTGAGGCAGGCCCTGGAGCTGATCGTTTCCGCCTACCGCAACCCTCACGGCAGATTCCTGCTCGATGAGCTGGAAAGTAGCCTGGGCGACCGGGCTATTTCCTCCTACGACCTCTGGATGCCGCTGATTTTCTACGATCAAAGCATTCCCGCAACAGACTACCGCGAGCTCGCTCCCAGCCAGTTTATCAACCCGGAGCGCCTGGGATTTGTCACCATGCGCAGCGGCTGGGGCCCGGATGACACTTTCGTGCATTTCGAGTGCGGCGACTGGTTCGGCTCGCACGACCACCTGGACCAGAACCAGTTCACCATCTATCACAAGGGAGCGCTGGCCATCGACAGCGGCTACTATGACGGCTACAGCGCGCACCACCAGATGTACGCCATACGCTCAATCGCCCACAACACGGTGCTGGTGCGCGACCCCGGGGAAGAGGTGCACAGCCATTACTTCGATCCTTATCCCTCCCCGGGCGGCCAGCGGCCGCTGGATTACTATTTCAACAACTCCAACTACCAGCTTTCGGTGTTCTGGGAACAGTACCGGGACAGGGCCTATGCCGATATGAGCGACATCGTGGCCTGGGAGACAGGCACCTCGTACGACTACGTGGCCGGGGATGCCACTGCGGCCTATAACAGTACCGTGGTCACCGACCCCGGGGCCCGGCCCAAAATCAGCCGTTTCGTGCGCAGGCTGATCTTTGTCAAGCCGGATATGGTGGCGGTCTGCGACAACGTGGACGCGGTGGAGGCTTCTTTCGAAAAGCGCTGGCTGCTGCACACCATCGAGGAGCCGCAAATCTCCGGCAAGGGCACGTTGACCGTGGTGGAGAAAAAAGGACGGCTGGTGCTCACCCCGCTTCTTCCCGAAGATGTGCGGGTGAAGAAGGTGGGGGGAAAGGGCAGGGAGTTCATGGTCAACGGTGTTAACCGGCCGCTGGAGAAGACGCGCCGCCTGGGCCCGGCAGCCGAGCTGGGCGCCTGGCGCCTGGAGCTTAAACCCGGGGCGCCGAGAAAGGCTGATATTTTCCTCAATATCATGGAGGTGGGGGACCGGGGAACGCCCGCTAAATACTCTTTCCGTGTACTGGAAAACTCGCAGTTTGTGGGCGCGGTCTGCCCGGAGCTGGCCGTGCTTTTCACCGGCGAGCGCGAGCCTGGTTCGCTTCCTGCCGACCGGTTGAGTTTGCCCGCTGAAATGGGCGGGGTTTCCCGCATCCTGGTGGCCGGCCTGGAGAAAAACGGTGTGTACCGGGTGAAAGACGGAGAGAAAATGCTTTTTGCTGCTTGCGCCGGTAAAGGCGGAGTGCTGGAGATAAGTCTGGATAAAGCCGCGCCCGAAGGCCTGGTTCTGGAGCGGGTGAACGGGCTGGGAAGGTGAAATTTAGAAAGACAGGCAAAACAAATGCAGCCCGAAAAAGAATTTTAATGCCGTTGACTTCAATCTGTCGCTGAATCCCGACAAATCAGATGGGAGAAAAAATGCAAAACCTGCGCTTGTTGAAAATTTTACTCGCTTGTACGGCCTTTCTTTTGAGTTGCGTCCCTGCTGCGGAATACGAGGTTGTAATCCGGAAGGCAACGATTTATGACGGCAGCGGATCGGCTCCCTTTTCCGGGGATGTGGCCATCAATGGCGACAAGATCGCCGCTGTGGGTGACCTGGCAGGAGCACGCGCTCGGATAGAGATCGATGCAGAGGGGCTGGCGCTCAGTCCCGGGTTTGTCAATATGCTCAGTTGGGCCAATGAGTCGCTGATCGAGGACGGCAGGTCGCAGAGCGATATCAGGCAGGGGGTGACCCTGGAGGTAATGGGTGAAGGCTGGTCCATGGGTCCCCTGACCGAGAAGATGAAAAAGGAAATAGAGGACCTTCAGGGTGATATCAAGTTCGAGATCGAGTGGACAACACTGGGGGAGTATCTTGAATACCTCGAGCGGCGGGGAATCTCGACCAACGTGGCTTCCTTTGTCGGGGCCACGACCGTGCGCATCCACGAGATCGGCTACGAGGACCGCCAGCCCACGGACCGGGAACTGGAGCGCATGTGCGCCCTGGTGCACCAAGCCATGGAAGAGGGCGCGCTCGGTGTGGCCTCGGCCCTGATCTACGCTCCTGCTTTCTACGCCGACACCGACGAACTGGCGGCGCTGGCCGAGGTCGCGGCCGGTTACGGCGGTATGTATATCTCGCACCTGCGCAGCGAGGGCAACCGTTTCCTCGAGGCGCTGGATGAGTTTCTAGCTATTGCGCGGGCAGCACGCGCACCGTCCGAGATTTACCATATTAAAGCAGCAGGCCGCTCGAACTGGAACAAGCTCGATAAGGCGATCGAAAAGATCGAGGAGGCACGTGCAGAAGACCTGCGGATCACCGCCGACATGTATACATACACCGCGGCCGCGACAGGCCTTGAAGCGGCCATGCCGCCCTGGGTGCAGGAAGGGGGGCTCAAGGCCTGGGTCGAACGGTTGAAAGACCACGCTGTCAGGGAGCGGGTAGCCCGTGAAATGTCCGGCCCCGGAGACGACTGGGAAAACCTGTTTTATCTGGCCGGGCCGGAAAATCTTTTGTTTATCGGTTTCAAGACCGAGGCTCTTAAACCCCTGACCGGAAAAACCCTGGCCGAGGTCGCCGCAATGCGCGGCAAATCAGCGGCTGAGACCGCCATGGACCTGGTTATTGAGGACAACGGCAGAGTCGAGACCGTCTATTTTTTAATGTCCGAGGAAAATGTTCGCAAAAAGATCGCCTTGCCCTGGGTGAGTTTCGGCTCTGACTGTGAATCCTCGGCCCCGGAGGGTGTTTTCCTCAAATCGAGCACCCACCCGCGGGCTTACGGCACCTTTGCCCGGCTCCTGGGCAAATACGTGCGCGAGGAAAAAATCATCCCGCTCGAACAGGCTGTGCGTCGTTTGAGCTTTCAGCCCGCCTCGAACCTGGCGCTGAAACGACGCGGGCTGATCGCCGAGGGTTATTTCGCGGACGTGGTGATCTTTGACCCGGACGAGATTACCGACCATGCCACTTTCGAGAAACCGCAGCAGTACGCCACCGGGGTGAAGCACGTGTTTGTCAACGGTGTTCAGGTAATCAAGGACGGCGAGCATACCGGTGCGACCCCCGGTCGTTTTGTGCGCGGACCCGGTTATAAAAACTCCGAGGTGAAGTAGATTTTTTCACCTCAGCCGGAAAGAAAAAACACAGTTTCTTTACAAGACTCCGGTAGAGAACCTTGCCCGGAGACTCAAGGAAATGGAGAAACACCTCCACGGTGAACCCGGCCCGGACCTGCCG
>CAZSTM010000088.1:0-10852 GCA_964609635.1 uncultured Gemmatimonadales bacterium | reverse complement strand
GCTCACGCCGCACAGGCCGCAGGTGCGGCACGCGCTGAAAAAGCGCGTCCGCCGCCCCCACACCCGGCACAGCAAGCACGCGGTTTGATTATTTTCCAGGCAAATCTACTTTGGAAAAGTCCCCGGTGGAAGGGAGTGAAAAAAGGCGATTTCTTCTCCGGGAATAATTTCAGGAGAAAGGACTCGATATGGGCGGCCTCGGATTAGGAATCGTTTTGCTGCTGCTGGTAGTGGTTATCGTGCTGGCCAGCGCGCGCTGGAAAGTGGATGCTTTCTTGCTGCTGGTGTTTAGCGCCCTGGTTTTCGGGCTTTGCGCGGGCATGGGGATCGAGGGCACGCTGGAAACGATCAAAAAGGGGTTCGGCTCCACTCTGGGAGGAGTGGGAATAGTGATAATTTTCGGGGCCATGATAGGGGTGTTTCTCGAACGCACCGGAGCTTCCGGATCGATAGCCGGAGCCATGCTCAGGGCAGTGGGTAAAAAACGGTCCGGCCTGGCGTTGAGCCTTACCGGCTTCGTGGTTTCCATCCCGGTTTTTTGCGACTCGGGATTTATCGTGCTGGTGCCGCTGGTTCGCGCTATCGCCCGAAAAGCAGCCATAAGCTCGCTGGCCCTGGCGGTCTGCCTGGCGACCGGGCTTTATGCCACCCACTGCCTGGTGCCCCCTACTCCCGGCCCGATCGCCGCGGCCGAGGCCCTGGGCGCCGACCTAGGTCGCGTGATATTTCTGGGCTTGCCCGTGGCCCTGGTGCTGGCCCTGGTGGGCTACTTCTGGGCCATGCGTTTCGCCACGCAGGAGATCGATGCCGATATTTCAACAGCACCACAGCAGGCGAGTGCTTCAGAAAACCACCATCAGGAGCGCGGCCACCGCGAGGCTCCGGGAGCTTTCAGGTCCCTGCTGCCGATAATCGTTCCCCTGGTGCTGATCACTCTCGGTTCGATATCCCGGCTCGAGGCCGCTCCTTTCGGCTCCGGCGCATTCTGCGGCCTGGTCAGGGGAATAGGCCACCCGGTTTTCGCACTGGGGCTGGGATTGGCTTTCAGCTTACCCCTGGCCGGCAAGGGTGACCCGAGGATGAAATGGGTGGCCGCCGGGGTGACCTCATGCGCCATGGTGCTGGCGGTAACCGCGGCAGGCGGTGCTTTCGGTCTGGTCATCCGCACCTCCGAGTTGAGCCAGACCCTGCAGGAGGTGCTGGGCCGCTGGCAGGCCGGGGTTCTGGTGCCTTTCGTGCTGGCCGCGGCCATCAAGAGCGCCCAGGGCAGCAGCACGGTGTCCCTGATCACCACCGCGGCTATCATGCAGCCGCTGCTCGAACCCCTGGGACTGGCAGCCCCGCCCTGGGGCCCGGCATTGGCGGTAGTCGCTATCGGCTGCGGCTCGATGACTGTCAGCCACGCCAATGACAGCTACTTCTGGGTGGTTTCGCAAATGGCCGGGATCCCCCTGCCGGCCGCCTACCGGGCCTATACCACGGCCACCGCCCTGATGGGTCTGAGCGGAGCGCTTATCACCTTGGGAATGGCGGCTTTGCTGCTCTAGTGTAATGTCAGGTTCGATTTAAACGGTCGAGCCTTTCTTACCCGACTTATTCTTGTTCAGGCTATAGACTATAGGCTGTGGGCTGTAGGCTGAAGATTTTATACTGTACGAGGAAAGCAGGCAGGTTCTCGGAAGAGAGGACTCAGTCAGCGGCGGCGGAGTGGACGGGGAAGGTTTTGTTGGAGTACAGGAAAATCAAGCGTTCAAACTTGCCGATACTATCGAGAAGGCTCTGGCGGCGGCGGTTGTTTATGTCATTGAAATACCGGCGATACAAATCGACCAGGGTGGCTACCACGTTGCGGAACTCCCGGTAACTCAATGTCACCCGGCATTCGAAACTTTCCACGCAGGCCAGGTAGCGGTTGTAATATGGGTCTGTCGATTCGTGGCCTGAGCGCATCATTCTCACATGCATACCCAGGAACTGGCGGAAACAGTCATCCACCGAGGAATAACGCGGAGTGTCATCCGGGATGTCCCAGATGCTGAGATGCTTTGTCGATATGCCGCTGAAATATATCACAAGTCCTTACCTGGAATGCTTTTTAGCTGTGATAAGCACCCTTTTGCTTTTGAAAAGATAACAACTGCCGGGTAAAAGGCAAGGAAAAACCTCTGTAAAGGGCAACCGGCCCATGTGGGGCCGACTTTTCCCGGATTACTCAGGCACCGTGCAAGGATTCCTCCTCTTCATCCGAGAAGACCTCCAGCCCGGCTTTGCGCAGGGCACGCGCCGTGATTCCCTCCCCTTCGACCAAAGATTCCCCCAGGTAAACCCGATGTACTCCGCAAGAGGGACTGCGCTCGGCGAGCAGGGCTTTTTGGATGCCCAGAGCCGCGGCAAGTTTTACACATTCACGGGCCCCGGCCTCGAGTGCCGAGGTGCGGTCCGTGCCGTTAACATCCATAACCCGGCAGCCTCTTTTGTCCGAATGCAGCGAGCAAAAGGACATCCTCGCCCTGGGAGTGGGCAGCCCTCCGAGCTGTTCAGGGCAGACAGGCACCAGCCGGTAGCGCGCTGAAAGCCTCCTGATACGAGCGGAGCATGTTTTTTCATCCTGGGTGCCGCCGTCATAGCGGCAGGCCACCGAAAGCAGGCAGGCCGATACGAGTAATGTCTCCATGGCTGTCTCTTGTCCTCAGGGTGGATAATTACACGGTGGTGGAGTCATAATAACCCGGCCGGGCGACTCAGGCAAATTTTTTCCATATTGCGTTGACTTTTTTCCGACGGCCGGATAGGTTGAAAATGACAAAAATTGTTTTTCTCTCCAAACCTGTCAGGAGGTCGGAGTGAAACCAGGCATGAGACGAGTTGAGGTGGAGCTTAAATTCCCGATGAAAGATCCGGAAGAGATGTCCAAACGGCTTATTGAAGCGGGATTCAGCTCGGAAGGCAGAGTGCTCGAGCAAAATATCGTCTTCGATACGCCGACAGGGGACCTGGCCGGCGGCGGCAGGCTGCTGCGTCTGCGAAAAGACCGCGAGGTCCGGCTTACTTTCAAGGAACCGCCGGTGGATAGCACTCATGCACATCGTTTCAAAGTCAAAGAGGAAAGCGAGCTGACTGTAGCCGATTTCGAGACCATGCGCTTCATCCTCAGACAGCTCGGTTTCACCCGGGAAAGGATCTACGAAAAATACCGCGAGCATTTCACCCGCGGCACCGGCGAGGCGGCCGAGATCGACCGGCTGCCTCACCTGGGTTTTTTCCTGGAGCTGGAAGCGCCCCCGGAGTCGATGGATCGACTGGCGGCCGGCCTGGGCCTCGATCCCGCGCAAGGCTCGCGGGAGAATTATTTCCAGCTTTTTCAGGAGCATTGCCGCCGGACGGGACTCGGATTTCACCATATGCTTTTCGAGGATGAGCAGGAAGAGAAATAATTCGGCTGTTTTTATTACCTTATGAAACTCTCAAAGTGGCTTTCATTTTCAGCCGGAGGAGGGATGGAAGCCACTGTGGCCCTGATCGAGGAGCTCGATCGGGAGTGAAGGCTTTTTTAACTGGTGATCAATTTCAAGGTTGAGGTGGTAGCCATGGAGATCGGCACCGCAAAAATTATCCTCATAATATTCCTGATAGTCATCGGCTGCGGGTACTTCCTGGTGATTACCACGATCAATGCCCGGCTCAAGCGCGGCTCGCGCGCTTCCCTATTCAAGGTGGGGGGCACGCCCTATAAACCGGAGGGCAAACCGGAGGAAAGCCGCGCACAGAGAAGAAAACGCGGCGAGGTGAGCCTGCGGGGCGGCCGGATGTGGAAGAGAAGGTTCAAATAGATTTCGAACCCCGGTTATTAAGAGAAGAATTTTTAATATTTTACTTATAGCCACTTCGAATTTTTCATTAAGATGCGGGTAAGAAGCTAAAACCAGGCCGGCAAATTTGTTCGCCTGTGATTGTAGATGTTGGTGCTTGGCAGGTGAACCGCAAGGCCGTTATAAAACCCCTGATTTCTTACGTCCGGTACTTCTGGAGGTTACTATCATGAAAAAAATCTATAATTCTAACACTTTTCTTATGGTATCCTTGTTTATTCTATTTTCCCTGTCTCTTTCATTCGCCGAAGAACTCTCCCAACCGGTTTACGATATCATAGTGGAAGAAAATGTCATGGTGGAAATGCGTGATGGGGTGCGTTTACGGACGGAAATCTATCGCCCCGATGCACCTGGCGCTTTTCCGGTTATCCTCAGAGTAACCCCGTACGATTTCATGAAATCGGAAGCAGAGGAATTTGCGAAGCGCGGATATGTATATATCTACCAGTATGCCCGGGGGATACTGGGATCAGAGGGGTTCTTTTATCCTTATGTACGGGAAGGAGAGGATGCGTTTGATACACTTCAATGGATTGCTTCCCAACCGTGGTGTAACGGCAAGGCAGGTATGTGCGGAGCATCATCGGAAGCGTTCTGTCAGTTTGCCGTTGGAGTAATTGGCCATCCCATTCTCAAGGCAATGGTCCCTTGGCTACCGGATTCTGATGTGTACAATACATTCTTTCGACAAGGGGCATACCAACTTCTTGAGACTAATTGGGCTGTATGGGTATATGCACCGTATCGATGGGATCAAAAACACTTAGCAGCTCAATTTGATTCAATCAACCGGTCGATACCGTTGATTGACCAGGACAAAATAATCGGCTTTCCGATACCGTTAATTAGGGATATGCTTGCCCATCCGGCCTATGATACATACTGGAGGGAAATAACCCTTGGCAATAGATTGAAAGAGATAAAAATACCGACGTATATCGTGAGCGGATGGTTTGATATCGAACTGCCGGGTGTACTGAAAACCTACACTATCATGACCGAATCTGATGTTCCCCAGGGTATAAAAAGTAATAAAAGACTCATTATCGGGCCCTGGGCGCATGCTCCTGACCAGGACGGAGTTCAAGGAGATATAGATTTCGGCAAGGATGGTGTTTTCCGTTTCGACAAGATGATATATGAGCGCTTTTCGCTTCCCTGGTTTGATTATTATCTCAAAGGGAAACGCACATTTGAAATTGATACTCCCCCCATACGGCTCTTTGTTATGGGAGTCAATGAGTGGCGAGATGAAAATGAATGGCCGCTCGCCCGGACAAGATTCGAAAAGTATTATTTTCACAGCAATGGTCGTGCAAACTCATTGCGGGGTAATGGGCAAATGTCTACTCACCTATCTCAGCATGAGTCTTCCGACAACTTTCTGTACGATCCGTCACACCCGGTACCGTCATATCCGGACACAACAAACCTTTCCATTTTAAGCATGCTTGCAAAACTGGCTCCTTCCGACCACAGCTTTTTAGCGAAACGGGAAGATATACTGGTGTATACATCGGAACAATTACAGAATGATATCGAGGTCACCGGTCCGGTAAAAGTCATCCTCTATGCGTCCAGTTCCTCGAAAACCACCGATTTCACCGCCGCGCTCTGCGATGTCTATCCCGATAGTCGTTCCATCCGTCTCTGCGAAGGAATCATCCGAGCCACTCACCGGAACGGTCGCGAGGAACTTTCCTTCATCGAGCCCGGAAAGGTTTACGAATACCGCATCGATCTTGTCGCCACAAGTAATGTGTTCAAAAAAGGCCACCGGATACGGGTGGAAATATCATCGAGTAACTTTCCCCGATTCGACCGTAACCTGAATACCGCGCTCAACAATGCTCTGGCAACAGAGATGGTACAAGCCAAACAGACCATCTTTCACAATGAAGAATATCCCAGCCATATCGTGCTGCCAGTGATACCGTAAAATTGTCTTTAGTTGTATAGACCCCGGCTTTTTACGTCCGGGGCTTCGGGAGGTTACTATGTAGTGGGGGGTGTCATGTCGGTTTATACTTTATGTTCTATCAAACATTGAACACTTCTTTCCTTTTGTTTAACTATGGTGTTTACAAATGAACGTTGACCATGCAACAAGCCGGACAACCGAGGGTTATTTTCATCCCGATGCGGATCTGGGAGGCGTGATGTCGGTCCGCAATGCTATCCAGGTCATCTGTAAGAAGGATAAGAAGCGGTTCACAACGACAGGTCTATGAACTCATTTTATGCGACTCAAGGATCAGCGGGAAGACATCGTCCACCATTTCGCCTAACCGCTGCGTCGAGCGGTCGTGGAAGACCTCGCCGCTAACGCAGACCGTTAGGCAACATTTAAGGGAGATGGCCATGATACAAGGCGCAACGTTCAATGCTCCGTGGGGGACTGCCCTCAAGTTGATTACCGGACTTTCCGTTCTGATTCTCGTCCACATTCCGGTGATTGGCATGTTCACTGGTCCTCGGGGCAGCGCCGTCTGGATTCTCAGCATGATCGTAATGCCTCTTTTGACCTTGGTAATCGCAGCCTTCTTCATGATCCGGGGATACGTGTTGACAAGGGATACCCTGTTTGTTCAACGCCTGGGGTGGAATTCAAAACTGGACCTGTCCGGCCTGATATCGGCAGAGATTGATCCCCAGGCTATGGCAAAATCAATCAGAACATTTGGAAACGGAGGCTTGTTCTGTTTCGCAGGCACTTTTCGCAACAAGAAGCTCGGTTCCTACCGCGTGTTCGCTACTGACCCGAAACTGGCTGTGGTCTTGAGGTTCAACTCGCGAGCTGTGGTCGTAACGCCGAAGAACCCGGAAGACTTTGTTTACAGAATCAGAGAGTTGAGAAATCTGCAGGGCGCCTGAGCGCTGCATAGAGCGGTCGTGGAAGAACTCGCCGCTAACGCAGACCGTTAGCCGAAGTTTTATATGTAACTCATTTAAGGAGGAGCTATGAAAACACTGCGCCATATCGGCTCGCTGGCCTTCGTGCTGGGGCTGTTCACTGCGGTATTTGCCGGGATACCGTGGTACGTGATAGTTGCCGAGGACCCGGTCCAGCCCTGGTGGCTCAGGACAGCGATTTTCCTCCTTCTGGGTGGTATCCTGGTGGTTCTGCTGACTGTGGCTCTCGAACAAAGAAAAAACAAGACATCAGCAGAGGGGCCTCTGCCTGCCGAGTCTGATCGCAAGGTTTTGCTATCGAATTCCGAAACGCTGACCGGCCGAGAGATCACCGAGATGCTCGGCCTGGTCCAGGGCCATACGGTATATGCTATCTGGCTCGGTAAAGACCTGTCCGCCCTGATCAGATTGATCCTCGGCGGCGAACTGACCGAATACACGGAGATGATGGGCAGGGCCCGGGAGGCGGCTACCGGCAGGATGATCGCCCAGGCCGCCGCGATGGGGGCGGACGCAATAATCAATGTTCGCTATATGACCACCAGTGTCGTGGGAAGTGCGGCTGAGCTTTTGGCTTACGGCACTGCTGTCAAGCTCGGCGAATAGATCGCCTTGCCGGAGGATATCGATAATGTTAAGTTTTAAGCCTTATGCCATGCGAAACCTTAGCCGACCGGCGGACAAAACAAAACCTCACTAAACTACCGAGGAGCGTGCCAAATGGGCCACCCGAGAGAACTCACGAAACATTCATATATCCTGGTTGCGTTAATCATCGCAGTCTTGCAGCCTGGGTGCTCGGCGGACGGCTGGATTTCCCTGTTTGACGGTAAAACTATGGACGGCTGGCAGCCCTCGGAAAACAAGGGTTCATGGCAAATCGAAGACGGCGCTCTGGTGAGCAAGGGACCAAGATCCCACCTGTTTTACGTTGGCCAGGTGCATAATCACGATTTCAAGAATTTCGAGTTTACGGCGGATGTAAAAACAACGCCCGGTTCAAATTCGGGAATTTATTTTCATACCGAGTACCAGGAATCCGGCTGGCCGGAAAAAGGTTACGAGTGCCAGGTAATCAACTCCAACCCCGAGGTGGAGCCTGGAGCGTATGTCGAGCGGAAAATGACCGGTAGTTTGTATGCTGTCCGCAACGTGTGGAAAGCCCCGGCGCAGGATAACCTGTGGTTTAATTATCATATTGTGGTGCAGGGCAAGACGATCCGGGTTTTTATCAACGGCGATTTGATGGTGGATTACACTGAATCCATCAACCCGTTTCGGCAGGAAAGTATGCAAGGACGTCTGCTTTCTTCCGGAACTTTTGCCTTTCAGTGCCACGATCCCCAAAGTGTTGTCTATTATAAAAACATCAAAGTCAAGCCTCTGCCGGACGAGATGCCCACGCCGGGCGCTCCCACGGACGATCCCGAGTATGACGCCAGGCTGATCGAGATTTCGGGTACCAATTTTCCGCTCATGGATTTACACGTCCATTTGAAACGCGGACTGACCATGGAGCAGGCTCTGGAGAATGCACGCAAATACGGCTTTACCTATGGCATTGCAGTTAATTGCGGATTGAAAATGGGATTTGAAACCAATGACTCGCTCCAGAAATATCTGGCCGCCTATAACAAGCCTCCGCACACCTTTCTTGCCATGCAGGCCGAGGGCCGTGAGTGGCTGGACTTATTCTCCAAAGAGACCATTGCTCAATTCGATTACGTATTTACCGATGCCATGACCTGGACCAATGATAACGGTAAACGAATGCGTCTGTGGATCAAGGAAGAAACAGAAGTCGGGGACCCGCAGAATTTCATGGAGCAGCTGGTTGACCGCATAGAAAAAATCGTGAATAACGAGCCGATCGACATTTATGTAAATCCGACTTATCTCCCGGACGAGATCAGCCACCTGTATGATGAACTATGGACGGCGGAGCGTATGGATCGAGTGATCAAAGCCCTGGTCGATAACAAGGTGGCCCTGGAAATCAACGACCGCCGTAAAATCCCCAGCCCTGCTTTTATCAAACGCGCAAAAGCGGGCGGTGTCAAGTTCACTTTCGGCACCAACAACGCAGGGCCGGAGGATTTGGGTAAATTGGCCTATTGTCTGGCAATGGTCCGGGAATGCTCTTTGACGCAGGATGATATTTGGATACCGCAGCCCCGACATTAGAGCCGGCAGTTGCAAACCGCCGCCCTTTATTAATCCGGCTATCCCAGGAGAGTCTTTTCCCAAATGCAACCGGTCGAAATATTAGAAGCCGACCTCAACCGAGCCGAGCATCAGCATGCGGTGGTCGAACTCCTTGACGCCTATGCCGTGGACCCTATGGGCAACGGCAAGCCTCTTTCGGCTGAGGTCCGCCGCGCTCTGATACCCGGGCTGCAGCAGCATCCGACCACTGTCATCTTCCTCGCCTGCAAGGGAGGAGAAGCTGTCGGTATCGCTGTGTGCTTCCGTGGGTTTTCGACCTTTGCCGCCCGGCCGCTTATCAATATCCACGACCTGGCAGTCTTACCCGAATATCGCGGGCAGGGAATCGGCAGAAGGCTCCTGGAGGAGGTTGAACGGAAAGCGCGACAGATGGGCTGCTGCAAGCTCACTCTGGAGGTGCAGGAAAACAATCACAGAGCCAGGCGGGCCTATGAAGCGGTGGGGTTTGCACAAGCGGTGTACGAAGAAGCCGCCGGAGGCTCTCTGTTTCTATCAAAGCCGCTCTAGATAGGGCTAGGGCCGCCAACCGGTCAATGCAGCGGACGCGGTGAGCAGAGTCCGCTGAGCTCCAGCGTTATCACCTTTTATGGTTCAAGCTCTCAGGTAGAAACCTCCATAACTAAGCGATGGCGTAGCCGCCTTTAAAACAGTTTTAATAAAACAAAAAAGCCGGTCCGTTAAACGGGTCGGCTTTCTATCAGGGTTGTATTTTTTTACAGATTTGTTATCCCAGCGCAAAGCTCACCCCGAACCCTCCCTGGGGGTTCTCCCACACTACATACTCTCGGGCCGCCACCCGGCAGGTGCCGCACTCCAGGCAGTTCTCGAAATTTACTATGCACTCGCCGGTCTCCTCGTTCAGTTCATAGACCTTGGCCGGGCAGATAAAAAGCACCACCTTGTCCGGGTCCTTCCTGAAAAGCTCCTGGTCCACGGTGATATGGCTGTCCTTGTCGAACTTGCGCTTGACCAGCGCCAGCTTGTCATCCAGCGAGACCACCGGGGTCGGGGCTGAAGTGCCGTTCGGCTTCTGGTTCATGTCATCGCTCCTTTTGCCGCCCACAGGTCTCTCAAGAAAGGAACCAGCTTGACGCGCCGGCGGAACTTTTTGAAAATCTGCTTGCGCACCTCTGTCTTGGTAGCTTCGCTGACCGTGAAATAATCGGTCATCAGCTCGATAAACAGCTCCGGATACTCATTCAGAAACTGCTTGTGGCTCTTTAAGAAATGCAGCGTATGCCGGAAATGAAACATATCTTTGAGAACGAAGCTTTCTTCCAGTTTGTTACGGTAAGCCTGCAGGGTGTTTTTGGAAAAATCGCCTTTCTGTTTGGCCTCGATCACGGTCTCCGCGGCGAACACGCCGCTGGCCATGGCCAGGTTGGTCACCTCGTGATAAATACCGGCATTGATCAATCCTGCGGCATCGCCCACCAGTATCAGGCCGTCCCCCACCATCTCCGGCAGCTCATCATAGGTTTCCTCCGGCAGCATGTGGCTCGAGTACTCGACCACCTCTCCGCCGCGCACCAGGGCACGGATTCTCGGGTGGGCTTTAAAATGTTCCAGCAGGTCGTTGGGCGAGATCTCACTGGATAGAAAATCCTCGATAGTGCAGCCGACGCCCACCGAGATGCTGTCGCGGTTGGTGTAGAGGAAACCCGAGCCGAGCATGCCCTTGACCGCCTGGCCGAAAAATTCATAAGCCGCCCCCTGGTCGCCCTCCAGGTGGAAGCGGTCTTCCACCACCTCGCGGGGCAGCTTGATTATCTCCTTGACGGCCTGGAGACGGTTGCCGGGGGTCATCTGCCTGCGCAGGCCGGATTTTTCGGCCAGCATGC
>CAZSTM010000087.1:0-10900 GCA_964609635.1 uncultured Gemmatimonadales bacterium | reverse complement strand
TATGATACTGGTGGGGATGTTCATGAGCAACATCTTGATAAACGAATACGAGAAGTTTGCCGCGAACATCGACCAGTATTCTTCCTTGCTGAACAACGAGTTCAAACGCCGGACATTCGAAATGGAAAAACAACTGGGTCTTGACCGCTACGAGGTCGGCCAGCGTCTGATCGACTTGGGTCGGGACAAGTTGAGCCAGGCCGTGCAGTTTACCGGGACCACTTTCACCACCCTGACAACCTGGTTGATGGTGGTGCCGCTGCTGTTGTTTTTCTTTCTGCTCGACGGCCACAGGATCAAAAGAGCCTTTGTCGGTTTCATGCCCAATCGATATTTCGAAATGACCTTGAATATCCAGCAGAAAACCAGCGAAATAGTGGGCAGTTTTATCCGGGCGAAAATGATTGAATCTCTGGTGGTAGGCGTTTGCGCCTATATCGGGTTTGTCATCGTAGGCCTGTTGTTTAACAAGCTCAATTATGCCCTGTTCCTGGCGATCATGGTCGGCCTGTTCAATATCATTCCCTACCTGGGTCCCGTAATCGGAGCTGTACCTGTGCTGCTGGTGGCTATCGTACAGTATGTGCTCCTGCCCCAGTTGTCCGCCGAGGCGGGTATGACTTCCGTCGAAGCGGCCAGTTGGGCCCCGGTAATAGCGATCATTGTGGTCCTGCTTTTTGCCCAGGCAGTGGATAACGTTTACCTGATTCCCGTTGTTCTCGGGGGTTCGGTCAATGTGCATCCACTGATAGTCCTGCTTTCAGTCCTTCTGGGGGCGAAAATGCTGGGGATCACCGGCATGATTATTTCCATCCCGCTGGCCAGCATGGTGCAGACCGCCGGGCGGGAAGTCGCCTTGGGAATCAAAGAGTTAAGGCATTAAATCATTCGGCCTGTCAGCATTTCTCCCCGTTTGATCCCGATCGGGTCGATCCAGGCTTGTCTGCCGGGTTCTATAAATTACCCGTGTGTGCCGTTCATCCCTTTCTTCATAAACCGACACCCTGCCCGTGCCGTTAGCCGACCGTGCGCATTTATCCCATGAAACGCAAAATTCTTACATCCACCACCTTCAGCCTCAGGAGTAATAAAGTGAGCCGAATCCTGCTGAAAACACTGATTGTCTGCCTGATCTCTACCACGCTTTCCTACCTCAGCCTCCAGGCCGCAGGTTCAGCCGGCCCACCGGAGGCCCGGCTCACGCTTGCAGCCGCCCCGGATAAAACGCTTTCGCCGTATACCGGCTATACCCGCGAGCACTGGATCGAGATTGCCGGGAAGTTTATTGCCGGTTTCCTCCCCTATTTCGACAGGGCGACCGGAATGCCGGATTTCCGGGGCACGGACGCCGAAAGCGGCCATTTCGAGTTCACTCCGGGCTTTACGGGCGAGTCGCGTAACGCTTTCGGACGCACCATGATCCTGGCCTCGCTGTATTGTGCGGCCACCGGAGAAAACACGGTACCCGGCTACCAGGGACCGGTAAACGGCCCCTATCTCAAGGGGATAATCCGCGGCACCGACCCGGAAGACCCTGCCTACTGGGGACCGACAGGTCGCTATGGAGCGTTCGGCAACCAGATCGCCCAGGCCATAATGTACTGTCCCCAATATTACTGGAAGCCGCTGGATGAGGCCCAAAAACAACGTCTGGCCGATTGGCTGGCCGCCCTGGCCGGGGGAGTGGGCTACGAATGCAACTGCTGGTATTTCAATACCGCCCCTGTGCCGGTGCTGGAACGTTACGGCTACCGCTACGACTATGAATATATCACCGATAAAATGGAGCGCCTGCTGAACTGGTACTCCGGCAGCGGATTTTTTATCGACGGGTGGAACCGCGCCTATGACTATTACAACTTCTGGGGCTTCCAGATGTTCAACCTCTATCACTATGCCTACACGGATTCCTGGCGAAAAAAATTCGGCAAAAAAATCCGAGAGTCCACCGCGGAGTTTATGCAGAGCTTCCCGATGTTTTTCGGCTCGGACGGCGCACCCATACCATTCGGCCGCAGCTTGAGCTACCGCTGGGCCGCCTCGTGTCCTGCAGGTTATGCCGAGGCCGCGGGCCTGGGTACTCTGCCGCCGGGCATGGAGCGCCGTATCGCCTCCGGCTGCCTGAAACATTTCTGGGAAAAGGGAGCGCTGAGCGAAAACGGCCTCGTGCAGGTGGGCTGGCACGGACCGAACGCCATGGTCGGCGAGGATTACCAGCACCGCGGATCGCCCTACTGGGTTTCCGTGGGATTCAGCCCCCTGCTCCTTCCGGCGGACCATCCCTTCTGGACCGAAACCGAGCAGCCGATGCCCGCGGATAACCTGGATAAGGTCAGGGTGGTCCCCGGCGCGCAGTTTGTCCTGCGCACGAACAAGCGACGCGGCGAGGCCCGCCTTTATCCGGTGGGCAGCCCGCGATTCTACCGCCCCAAATGGGATACCGGGGCCAAATACTACCAGCACGCCTATTCCAGCTCTCTGGGCTTTGTGGCCACCGGAACGGGAAAAACCGTGGAGCTTGCCGCCGGGCGCTCCGGGGTCTCTGTTGACGGCAAAAAGTGGAGCTACCGTCACCAGCCGGCGCCGGGTTTCCTGAGCAGCTACCAGAACAACAGTGTCTACGGGGCCGACCTGGGTACCGGCGGCGAGGCCCGGGTGGTTACCAGCACCCTGATCCTGGCGGACGGAGAGATTCACGGGATCTACCACACCTACCCCGAGCCGCTTTACATGCGGGTGGGCGGCTATGGGATCGCAGTAGCGCATGGAACAAAGGCGGACCGGAGCGTGGACCGGGACGCCCGCACCATCCTGGTCACAGCACCCGGCTACCAGAGCGTGGTGCGAATTCTCGAAGCTCCTCCGGGCAAGCTCGAGATGGTGGAGGTGCCCCCGCGAAAGGGCTGGAACCACAGCCACCTGTTCGGCGGCAGCGGAGCTTTCCCTCAGTGGACCAGCAGCAAGCCGGTGCCAGCCAAAACCCTGGTTATCTTTTACAATGATGCGGCCAGGGATGAAACCCTGGAGGTGCCGGAAGTAGAGGTAAAACCGGATATACAGGACCCCGGGCTCTGGGTCAGGGTTGGCGGAAGGGAGAGTTTTTTCGAGTTGTTCTGAGATATTGTTTCGATAGATGTTGCAGGGGCGGTTCGCGAACCGCCCTAGGGCAGGTTGTCGGAAAGCGCGAATGTGTCGTGCTACGCACGGATCTCCGCCATGCTTTGCATGGCTCCGGTTCGCTACGCTCCGGTTTAAACCTGCCCCTACAGGGGATTTTTTCTGTTTTCTTTCTTTCGCTTTAAAATTCCCCTCTATCAAGAGGGGATACGCCGGGTGTGTAATTTTTAAGTTTTAAAAATACCCCTTAAAGTATCTAACTACTCTTATCACTTAAAACTTAACCGGACAGTATTGAGATCATTTTTCTTCCTTCATAGCTTCAGTAACCTATAGCCAATCCGGTGCTCTGTATAGTGCACCGCTTGGCGCTTGCACCCCTACGAGATAATAGTGTATAATGAAAAGGGCCGCACTCTTAAACCGAGGCGGCCCTTTTTTGAATAGTGTGTAAAAATAATATTTGTTAATCTTCCAGCCGGGGCTCTTTCATGCCCTCGACCGGGACCTTGTTGGCGGAGGCGTACTGCTTGATCCGCCGGCCCAGCTCTTCCCGCCAGTCATCCAGGTTCATGCGCTCGAACGGGGCGATCATGTACTCCAGGCCCGGGCGCCGGTCGGCCCAGTGATCTTTCACATCGTCCATAATATGCACGAAATGTCTTCCGCCCACGCTGCGCCCCTTTTCATAGCGGCTCTTCTCCCAGATTCTTTTCACCTCGGACCACATCCAGTCTCCCAGCTCCAGAACCTGGCCTGCCAGGTTGTAGGCCTCGACCATGCTGGCCACCGCGCGCGAGGGTCTTTTCTCTGCGGCGCTTTCCGCTGCCCGCGCCAGGTAGTCCTCGGCCCTCTCCAGGGCCAGCGCGGTATGGATGGCGTATCTTTCCAGGTAAGCGATGGAGAGCAGCACCTCGAGGTTGTAGCGGTTGCGGCTGACCCGGCTCAGGTTACGGTTGAGCAGGTAGATCAGGCGCTCGTTGGCCGGCTTTACAGCCGCGGCCCTGTCAAGCCTCTCCCGGTATTTGGCGCTGAATGAGCGCTCCACTGCCAGGCTTCCCGGCGCGGGCAGCGAGGGAACATCCAGTGTCTCATCCCGCCGGACGGAGCCGATTCCCTTGCCGTTCGAGTTACCGTAGCCTCTGGGACGCTCCTTGGAGACCACCTGGTCCCAGAGGTTCTCGTAAAACCGGGCGCCCTCGATCAGGAGGCGGTAGACTTCCACCATGTCCGGGCTGTCCGGACCGTAGAAAACATCCATGAAATCGGCCACGTTCTGTTCCACGGTGGGGTGTCCGATAGTCCAGCCGTACTGGGTGACCGTGATCCATCCCAGCCAGAAAGTCTCGTTGTGCAGGCCGGAGTCATCCCAGGCCGCGGCATAAGTACCGATGGGATTCGCGCCTGCGGCCAGCCCGGCGGGGACGACATCCGGGGCACTCCGCAGCCGCCCGGCAGACTGCCTGCCGCGGTAGCTGGTGGGGAAGTAATTGGGGAACAGGTACTCGCCCCCCTGCATGGAGTTATAGGCCAGCTGCCGCATTCCGATCTTTTTCTCAGCGGCCAGGAACTCCTTGTCGCCGCCCATGACTCCATCGATCAAATCCGGCGGCAACTGGAGGATGTGCTCCGCAAACAGGGGATACTCGACCCAGGCCAGCATTTGCCTGCCCCGCTCGGCCAGCCAGGGGTGCACCCGGTTGACAAAATCCACCCAGGCCTGGCTGCGATTCTCCTCGTTGTACGGCCTTTTTTTGCGGCACTTCTCGCAGGTCCCGGCGTAGTAGACCTCATCGGTGGAGACGTGGAAATATTTAATCCCCGGAGTGGCATCTATCATGTCCTGGTACATGTCGAGGATAAGCCGAATGGCTTCTTCATCGCACATGCAGGCCTGGTAGTTGCTGGAGTCCGAGCGCAGGTGGGCGAACTGCTCGTGCTTGAGCACGTAAGCCATGTGTGCCGGAGACTGCACCTGGGGTACGAACTGGATGAAACGCTCCAGGGCATAGGCGGTCAGCTCCTGCATCTCGGCCTTGGTGAAAGCCCCGGGTGCGCCGATCACCGGATGCCTGGGGTACTCGTACTTGTCCTCGATCTCGAACCCGATGCAGTTCACCTTGAAAAAGGCGGCCTGGTCCATAAAACGTTTCAGGGTTTCGGGCCTGTCCTGATGGTGCTTGGTATCCCAGTGGATGAAACGAAGCTGCAGGTCAGGCCAGTCGGTAATCGTACCGGCGGGAAGGGAGCATCTGCCGGGCGCGCTCTTGCGCATGAGCTGCAGCAGGCTCTGGACACCATAGAAAAGCCCCATGTCGCTACTGCCCTTGATAGATATCTGCTCCGGCCCCAGGACCAGCTTGTAACCCTGCCGGTTAAGGGCGGGATCGTCCGTTTCCGCCACGGCACCCGGCACGACCTCGAGCACCACTTTTCCCCCGCCCGAGCCGCTGAAACTGATTCCATGCAACTGTTCAGCGCCCTGGAGCAGCCTCCTCATCACGATATGATTTTTATCCAGGCCGGAGATCACCCTCCAGCTGCTGTCCAGCTCGATGTCCTCTCCTGCCAGAGCGACTTTCTGCGGCGCCGGAATCAGGGAATAGCCACGGCTCCTGAGCTCGTTGACAAATCCGTAGGATTGAAGCGCCGTAGTGCATAAAAGCAGAAGTGTGACCGCAGTGTACCACAGAAAAAGACGTCTCATAGTGAAAGCTCCTTGTTTTGGAAGTGAAAGAACATTATAGGAGTTATCAAATAGAAATCTGTCAAGTACGGATTACCTACCGAAAATGCTTTTATTTGACAGTAAAAGCAACATTTTTCTGTGATCACAGTACCCACTCTCCCGTTTATTTCTTGCTTTAAAGTCATTTTTCGGGTATCATATTAAAACAAATTATTCGTCACTTTTCTCACCATTCTAACTTTTCACCCGAGGGAGCGGCAAAATGAAAAAAGCTCTATTGCTCGCCCTGTGCGGTATCCTGTGTATCGGCGGTCTTTATTGTTACAAGGTGGATTCTTACGAAAAGCCGGCAGTCGAAACCGCCATGGATGGAATGTGCCTGGAAGGTTTTGTCCCGCTGTTTGACGGGGAAACTCTCAACGGCTGGCGCAAGCTGACCGAGTACAGCGGAGATCACGGCGACTGGCAGGTGGTCGACGGGGCTATCACCGGGGACCAGTACCCCGAGGGCGAAGGCGGACTGCTGGTTACCGAAGCGAGCTATTCCAGCTACGAGGTTTATGCCGAAGTCAGGTGCGATTACCCGCTGGATTCCGGACTTTTCCTGCGCGTACAGCCGGACGTGCTGAGCTACCAGATTACTATCGACTACCGCCCCACAGGTGAGGTGGGAGCCGTTTACGTTCCCAGAGCGGGCGGGTTCGCCGAGCACTGCGAAATCGGCAAGTACCTCTGGAAGGACGGCCAGTACAACGCCGCGCGGGCCAGGATCGAGGGGCAGCCCCCGCACATCATGGTCTGGATAAACGGTTCTCTGGTGATGGACTACACGGACAACCTGGTGGACGATAAACCCAAGGTGCCCGAATCAGGGGTCTTCGGCATACAGGTGCATCCCGGGGAAAGCTGGGGAGAGGGCAACAAGGTCAGGTTCCGCAAAATCATGATCAAGCAACTGTAGGCGCCCGGAACCGGGAAAGCACTGTAAGCACAATTTCTGCAGGGTTTCAGACCGACTTGCATCAAGCGAGCCTCGAGGAGGACAATGCCCCGTTCTCGCGAAAAAAGCCTGTTCGAACAACTCGATCGGGCGAGGAAGCGACTCGAACTTCCGGAATCGGCCAATATTAACCTGATCAAGGAAAAGTACCGGGAGCTGTCCAAAAAATGGCATCCGGATCGCTGCACAGAAGACCCGGACAAGTGCCACGAGATGCAGCAGCAGTTGAACACCGCTTACCACACGCTGATGAACTACTGCAACAGCTACCGGTACTCGTTTCGGCGGGAGGATGTAGAAAAGTATCCCACCGGCGAGGACCTCTGGTGGGAACGTTTCGGGCAGTTCTGAAAGCGTAAAATGCTGGATGAGATTTTAAATCGGTACTTCTATCCGGACACCTGATATCCTCTTTACTTTTGCTTCCTTTGTTATTCAGCTTTATTTAATTATTACCTCACAGGCTCCAAGGGGGTAATATGTCGGCACGCAAATTACCGCCGATTCATCCGGGGGAAATCTTACTCGAGGAATTCATGCGCCCCATGGGAATAAGCCAGAACCGGCTCGGGCGGGATTTAAACGTTCCACCCAGGCGGATAAACGAAATTGTCCGCGGCAAGCGGCGCATTTCTGCTGATTCCGCCTTACGCCTCTCCAGGTATTTCGGCACCTCGGATGAATTCTGGTTAAACCTGCAAACACGTTTCGACCTGGAAATTGCAAAAGAAAAGTCGAAAAATACCATAATCAGAGAGGTAAAAGCCAAACCCTGGGCCGAAAAACAAGTCTTTGCATAATCCCGGCAGCGACCTTAAAAATATGGCTCTCGCAAATGTTGACCTATAATAATTCCTTCCATTTTTAATACGGGGAATGACCATGATTCGAAAAATCCCTTCCAGGACAATCCGCCGGTCTGCCGTGGTGATGGCCTTTTTGTTCTCTTTCGGGATCCTGTCCCTGAGCGCAGCGGAGCCGATGAGGATTATCATCGATACCGATGCCGCCTGCGAGCGGGACGATCAGCATGCAATCGCCTATGCGCTGCTCAGCCCGGAGTTTTTCGAGATCGAGGGATTTACCGCGGTGCACAACGGTCCCGGCACTCTGGAAACCAACTTCCTGGAGATCCACAACATCCTGGGCCTGACCGGCAGGGGAGGTATTCCCGTGGTGCGCGGAGCAGAGGGTCCCCTGCCCGGACCCGGCAGGCCGGTGGACAGCCCGGCCGCCAGGTTTATCATCGAGCGCTCGCGGGCGCAGGATAACCGTCCCCTGGTGATACTCGGTATCGGCTGTGCCACCAACCTGGCCTCGGCCATCCTGCTGGATCCCTCGATCCACGAGCGAGTGACTTTCGCCTGGCTCGGCGGCGTGGACTGGCCGCACGGCAAAGGCGGGGAGCACAACAGTGTCACCGATCTCGAGGCCCAGAGGGTGCTTTTCAGCTCGGGAGTAAAGCTCAAGAACATCCCCTGCGGCAACAACCGCCTGGTTACCTCCAAACATATAAGCGCCGCCAACCTGCGGGGAGTAAGCCCGCTGGCAGATTATCTCCATTACCTGATGACCAGCAACCGCTGGCCCGCGGACGAAGATTTCAACATTGCCGACCTGATCGCCGTGGCCGCCCTGGCCCACCCCGATTATTTCAACTGGACCACTTCCCCGGCGCCCGCGCTGGATGACAAAGGCGGCTACGACTGGTCAAAGACCCACGGCACCATCGAGGTGGCCACCAACCTGGTGGAAGACCTCCTGGGCGGGCCTCGTCCGGTCTGGAATGAATTCTACTGCAAACTCGCCGGGGCCGCCCCGGGCGAGCCCTCCAGTGTCAGGGAAGAACTCTGCCGCCTGTTGAATATCCAGCCCGCCGATCCGGATGTAGCGCCGGTTGAAGGCAGGGAGGAGAGATTCGACGGTTTCACCCGGCAGGAGGTGCGCTGGCCCACCATCGGCCGGGACTCGGTGCTGGCCTATGTCTGCAAGCCGCTCAAAACCGGCAAAAAGCCCCTTCCCGCGGTAATCTGTCTAAGCGGCACCGGAGGAGACCGCGTGGTGCTAACCTCGGAATTTTTCGGCATAGCCGAGTACGTGAGCATCGGAAGAGACAACCCTCATACCCGCATGCACGGCTGGGCTTCCGAGCTGGCCCGCCGGGGCTATATCACCCTGGCCATGACCCAACGCGGCCTGGGCGACCGCCGCTCTCCAAGCGGTTCCCAGAGTAAGAGCCTGATGCTCCAGGGCTTCCACTTCCAGGGCCACCAGGCCCACGAGATCCGCCAGGCACTGACTTACCTTCAGCGCAGACCTGATGTCGACCCGGACCGGGTAGCCTGCACCGGCATGTCTTTCGGCGGCATAACGACTTTTTACACCACGGCCGTGGATACCCGTTTCAAAGTTGCAGCCCCTCTGTGCGGCGGCGTGGGATCGCTGCGCCACATGCTCTCGATCGGCAGCACGGGCTACCACGGCCATTACTGGTGGATCCCGCGCATCCTGCAGTATTTCGACCACGGCGAGATAGTCGCCTCCCAGGCTCCGCGGCCGTATTTCATCGCCGCGCCCCTGGATGATATCGGCATGCCCGCAGCAGGCGTGAACGAGCTGGAAGCCAAAGCCGCGCCCGCATACCGGCGCGCCGGGGCTCCGGAGGCCTTGCACATCTACCGGCCCCAGGGACCGCATTCTTTGACTCTGGAAATGTTCGAGGAGCTGGTAAAGTTCCTGGATGAATACCTCTGACAAACTCACCCGCCGAAAAACGGACAAAGGAGCGGTAACCATGTGCACCAGTTCATGCAGATCGAAAATTTTTCATCTTCACCTGATGGTCTTTATGGCCGGGTTGATATTCTGCCTGAGCCCTGCGATACAGGCCGAGCAGAAAAAGAAGATCATCTTCGACACTGACATCGCCGGGGACATAGACGACGCTTTCGCCCAGGCCCTGGTGCAGGTCAGCCCGGAATTCGAGGTGCTGGGGATCACCGTTGCCGACGGTCCCACGCCGCTGCGGGCCAAAGTGAGCTGCCGTATGCTCTACCGGTGCGGGCAGGAAAACATCCCGGTATATCCAGGCCGGCCCACCCGCGGCGGCAAAGGCACCGCTCCCCAGCTTGCCTGGGGCGATGGTTTTAATAAAGCGCTGCCCCGGAAAGAATCGGCCGCCGATTTTATTATCAGCACCTTGAAAAAATACCCGCACCAGGTAACCGTGATCAGCGTGGGTCCGGTAACCAACCTGGCGGATGCTATCGACAAAGACCCCGCGGCCTGGAAGCTGGTCAAGGAAGTCTATTCGATGTTCGGCTCTTTCTACCTCGGTTACGGTTCCGATCCGGTGCCCAGCGCCGAATGGAATGTCAGAGCCGATGTTCCCAGTTCTCAGAGGTTCATCGGCTCGGGCGTACCCATAACCCTTGCCGGCCTGGATGTTACCACCATGGTCAAGTTCAACTCCGAGCGCAGACTTCAGCTACTGCTGCGCAACTCCCCCCTGACCGACGCTCTCTGCGGTCTCTACAGCCTCTGGTCCCTGAACAGTCCCGGGCGTGATCCCACACTCTTCGATCCGGTGGCGGTCTCCATGGCTATCACTGATAGGTTTGTCGGCACGCGGGCCGCCCATGTAAGGGTCACCGATGAGGGCTACACCGTGATCGATGAATCCCTTCCCCCCAATTGCAGCATCGGTATGGATATTGACAAGGAAGCATTTCTCGACTGGCTTACCGACCGTCTGTTGAGACAGAACCTGATGCGCTGATAGACTTTTCTTTTATCATGAAACCGGTCTTCAGGCGGACTCCCGGGTAAATGTGCAGACCCAGTGCGCCTGGTGTCACGTTGTGCCACGACTCTTGCGCAATGGCGGCGGCGTGGGCTTTTTTTCGCGGCCTTAAGGCCGCGGTGGGGGCGGCGGCTGTGCGGCAAAAGCCGCCCAGGCCGCTTGCGCGGCACGCGTATACGCGTCCGCCGCCCCCACCCAAGGCGCGCCTCGGCACCGGAAAACCTTCTTCCCCGGCAGCGGCATTGATGTTATATTGTCTTTTCTCTTTGTGCCCATACAACCCTTTCAAGGG